>NZ_JBEZGQ010000068.1:9390-16659 GCF_040650095.1 Actinoplanes sp. NPDC048791
CGTCCCGATGGGCTTCGTGGCCGTTGGGGTGCCCCGAGGCTCTCACCGCCCCCGTGGCCGCCGACGACCCCCAGGCGGTGGCCGCGGGGGCGGATGTCGCACGGCGGGACCGCTCGGCCTGCCGGGCGCGGGCCCGCTCGCGCTTCGGCGCGGACCGCATGGTCGAGGACTACCTGGCGATTTACCGCGATCTGGTCGGCTGAACAGCCGTTCTTGTTAATGTCTTATTACCGAATTGCGGCATTTTCACAGTCAGTCGCCGCCGAAAGCTGAAGCGTGCGCTCACGCTCCACGCCCGCGCGCGCCGGTTTGTGCTGCGGGGAGGCAGCCTCTGATCAGAAAGGCCCGTCAATGCCCGCGACCTACGGTTTCCTGAGCACCTATCCCCCCACCCAATGCGGTCTGGCGACGTTCAACGCGGCGCTCGCCAGTCACCTGACGGGCGGCACGCCCGGCAGCGGTGTGGTCCGGCTGCTCTCCGCCGACGCCGCCGGGGGCGGACTGGCGGTCGACCGTACGGCGCCGCGGGTGGCGCACACCTGGCACACCGACACCCCGGGCGGCTGGGTGGCCGCGGCCAACGTGCTCAACCGCTTCGACGTCGCGATCGTCCAGCACGAGTACGGCATCTACCCCGGCCTCGACGGCGACGAGGTGCTGCCGCTGCTGCGCGCCCTCAAGGTGCCGACGATCGTCGTGCTGCACACCGTGCTCAGCACCCCCTCGATCACCCAGCGCATCGTGCTGGAACGCATCGTGGCCGCCGCCGACGCCGTGGTCACCATGACGGACACCGCCCGGCAGCGGCTGAGCACCGGCTACCGGATCGACGCCCGCAAGGTCACCGTCATCCCGCACGGCGCCGGCAGCCACTCCAGCGCCCCGCGCGAGGCCCACGACGTCCCCCACCTGCTCACCTGGGGACTGCTCGGGCCCGGCAAGGGCATCGAGTGGGCCCTGCGCTCGCTCGCCCTGCTGCGTGACCTCAGCCCGATGCCGGCGTACACGGTGGCCGGCCGGACCCACCCCAAGGTGCTCGAACACCACGGCGACGTCTACCGCGAGTCGCTCAAGGCGCTGGCCGCCGAGCTGGGCGTGGCCGACGCCGTCCGGTGGGACGACGTCTACCACGACCAGGCGACGCTGAGCCGGCTGATCCGCTCGGCCGACGTGGTGGTGCTGCCGTACGACTCCACCGAGCAGGTCACCTCCGGCGTGCTCATCGAAGCCGTCGGCGCGGGCGTGCCCGTGGTGGCCACCGAGTTCCCGCACGCCGTGGAGCTGCTCGCCGACGGGCCCGGCCTGCTCGTACCGCACCAGGACCCGCCGGCCATGGCCGCCGCGATCCGGCACCTTTTGTCCACCCCGGACACGGCGCCGCACCTCAACGGACTCGGCGGCGCCCCGACCCTGCGCTGGCCCGCCGTCGCCGCCCGCTACCAGGCGCTGGCCACCCGCCTGGTGCAGCACCGCACGCCCGCCACCGCCCCCGTACCCGCGTGAGCGTCTCGCTGCGGCTCGTGCCGCCGCCGATCCGGCTCGTCGACGCACCCGAACCGAACTGGTCCCAGATCGCCCGGCTCTCCGACGACACCGGGCTGCTCGAACACGCCCGGCACGCCACCCCGCGGCGCGAGCACGGCTACTGCGTCGACGACGTGGCCCGCGGGCTGCTCGTCGCCAGCCGGGAACCGCAGCCCACCGCCCTGGTGGCCGGGCTGGCCGAACGCTACCTGGCCTTCCTCACCCACGCCCTGACCGCGGACGGCCGGTGCCACAACCGGCTCAGCTACGACCGGCGCTGGCTGGACGAGCCCGACGTGGGCGACTGGTGGGGCCGGGCGGTGTGGGGGCTGGGCACGGCGGCCGGTCGCTGCCCGGTGCCGTGGATCCGGGCGGAGGCCCGTACGGCGTTCACCATCGCGGCGCGCAAGCGCTCACCCTGGCCCCGGGCGATGGCCTTCGCCGGCCTGGGTGCGGCCGAGGTGCTGCGGGCCGACCCCCGCGCCGGCGCGGCGGCCGAACTGCTCGGCGACGCCGCCACCGTGGTCGGGCTGCCCGACTCCGACCCCGAATGGGTGTGGCCGGAACGCGAACTGACCTACGCCAACCCGGCGCTGGCCGAGGTCCTCATCGCCGCCGGTGACCTGCTCGGCGACGAGCCGCTGCTCACCGACGGGCTGCGGATGCTGAGCTGGCTGTGCCGGACGCAGGAACACCAGGGCCACCTGTCCACTGTGCCGGTCGGCGGCTGGCGGCCGGACGTGCCCCGGCACCGCTACGACCAGCAGCCGATCGAGGTCGCGGCGACGGCCGACGCCTGCGCCACCGCGGGCGCGGTGACCGGGGACGACCGCTGGGACGCGCCGCTGTTCCAGGCCATCGCCTGGTTCCTGGGCGACAACGACTCCGGCACTGTCATGTACGACCCCCTGACAGGTGGCGGGTATGACGGATTGACCCCGAACGGGCCTAACCTGAACCAAGGCGCCGAATCCACGCTCGCACTCGTCTCCACCCTCCAGCACGCCCGCGCGCTGGCCGGGCGGAGCGCGACCCGACCCTCAGGCGGATCCGCATGACGGCAACCATGGACCCTCAGGACGTCCGGACCACCACTCTCGCCAAGCGGCACGCACTCACCATGCAGCCCGACGGCCGGCGGGTCGTCATCAAGCTCTTCGTGCCCGGTGAGGACGCCCAGCTCGGGCAGAACCGGGCCTCGCTGATCATCGAGCGGATCCTGCAGCTCGACGACGACGAGATCACCCGGCTGCTCGACGACGTGCTGGCCCGGTTCTCCGGGCGCCACCACGACATCTGCGCCACCTTCCAGCACCACTACGACCTGGTGCAGCACCGGGTGCCGCCGGACATCGAGCTCTCCCCGAGCGCCCGGGCGCTGATCGGGGCCTACTTCAGCCACGAGTTCTCCGTCGAGGCGGCGGCGCTGTGCAACCCGTCGATGGTGCCGCACCCGGACCAGAGCGACCTGGCCCCGGGCGAGCTGCGGGCGGCGATCAGCCTGCGGCAGATCGGCGAGGGGCACATCTCCTCGGTGGGTTTCTGCTCGGCCGTGCTCGGCCCGGACGACCAGATCCGGCTCGAGGACCGCGACGGGCCGCTGATGATCGGCCAGCGGGTCGGCGCCAAGCACCACCGTGACCTGCTCGCCGCCGGACTGGCCGAGGAGGACCTGGACAACGAGATCACCGCCACGGTGCTGTCCTCGCTGCCCGACCGCTACGACGACGAGGAGTTCGAGGACGTCCTCGGCCATCTGCCCGGCGAGCTGCTGGCCCGGCCCACCGCCAACGAGTCGCTGGAGGCCATCCGGCGCATCGTGGCCAGCGACTACGCGGTGACCTTCCCGGCCACTGTGCCGCTGCACGAGCGGGTGCTGTGGCCGGCCACCCCGGCCGAGAGCAACGGCATGGAGGACGCCCGCTTCGTGCAGGTCGAGGAGGCGGACGGGCGGATGGCGTACCACGCCACCTACACCGCGTACGACGGGCGGCACATCGGCGGGCGGATGATGCACACCCGCGACCTGCGGCACTTCGAGGTCACCGCGCTGCGCGGCCCGGCGGCCCGCAACAAGGGCATGGCGCTGTTCCCGCGTACGGTGAACGGCCGGCACCTGGCGCTGTGCCGCTCCGACGGCGAGACCCTGGGGCTGAGCACCCGCGACGAGCAGAACCGCTGGCAGGACGCGGTGCCGCTGCTGATGCCGCACCGCGGCTGGGACCTGATCCAGGTCGGCAACTGCGGGTCCCCGGTGGAGACCCAGGCGGGCTGGCTGGTGCTGACCCACGGCGTGGGCCCGATGCGGCGGTACGCGATCGGCGCGATGCTGCTCGACCTGGACCACCCGGAGCGGGTCATCGCCGACCTGCCGCACGGGCTGCTGGAGCCCGACGAGACCGAGCGCGAGGGGTACGTCCCCAACGTCGTCTACTCCTGCGGCGGGCTGGTGCACGCGGGCCGGTTCTGGCTGCCGTACGGGGCCAGTGACGTCCGGGTCGGCTTCGCCAGCATCCCGCTCGACGACCTGCTCGCCGCGATGGTGCCGGTCGTCTAACGCGCGTCGTGCACCAGCAGGGCGACCTGGACGCGGTTCGTCAGGTCCAGTTTGGTGAGGATGCGCGACACGTACGCCTTGACCGTGGCCGTGCTCATCCGCAGGGCCGTGCCGATCTCCTGGTTGGTGCGGCCCTGCGCCACGAGCAGCGCGACATCGTGCTCGCCGGGGCTGAGCTGCTGGAGCGCCGCGCGGGCCCGGTCGCGTCCCGGATCGTGCGCCGCCGCGGCGACGTGGTTCATCATCCGGCGCAGCACCTCGGGGGAGAGCATCGGCTCGCCCGCGGCGACCCGGCGCACGGCCCGCGCGATCTCCTCGGGCGGGGTGTGCTTGAGCAGGAAGCCGCTGGCGCCGGCGCGCATCGCCCGCAGCACGTGCGCGTCGGTGTCGAAGGTGGTCAGCACGATCACCTCGGGCGGTTCGCGGCGGGCGCGCAGCGTCTCGGTGGCGGTGAGGCCGTCCATGCCGGGCATCCGGATGTCCATCAGCACCACGTCCGGGCGGTGGGTGCCGACCGCGGCGGCGACCTCGGTGCCGTCGGCGACCGCGCCGGCCACCTCGATGCCGTCGAACGCGGCCAGCATCATCGTCAGGCCGGCCCGTACGAGCGCGTCGTCGTCCACGAGCAGCACCCGGACCGGCTGCGGCTCCGCGGTCACGGGGTCCACGGCAGCCAGGCCCGCAGGTGGAACTCGCCGGTGGCAGTGGGGCCGTGGTCCAGTCGGCCGCCGGCCAGCTGGACCCGTTCGCGCAGCCCGACCAGTCCGGTGCCCGAGCCCGGCAGCCCGGAGCCGCCGGCCCGCAGCAGGTTGCCGACCTCCACGACCAGTCCCTGCTCGGCGTGGCCGGTGACCGCGACCCGTACGCGGGCGCCGGGCGCGTGTTTGCGGGCGTTGGTCAGCGCCTCCTGCACGATGCGGTAGGCGTGCCGGCCGACCCCGGCCGGCACCCCGTCGGCGGCCAGTCGCAGCTCCACCCGTTCCCCGGCCTCCTGGGACTGCGCGACGAGCGCGGGCACGTCGTCGAGGGTCGGTTGCGGACGGTCCTCGGCCGGCTCGCGCAGCACGCCGATCACCTGGCGCAGTTCCTCCAGCGCGTCGTGGGCGCTCTGCCGGATCACCCCGGCCGCCAGCCGTTCGCCCGCCGGGGCGTCCCGGCGCACCTCCAGCGCTCCGGCGTGCACGGCGAGCAGCGAGATCCGGTGGGCCAGCACGTCGTGCATCTCCCGGGCGATCCGTTCCCGTTCGGCCAGCCGGGCCTGCTCGACGCGCAGTTCGTCGCCCTGCTCGGCCTCGCGGGCCCGTTCGGCCAGGGACCGGACCAGCCGGCGCTGGGCCCGGACCAGCATGCCGATCCCGACGAGGATCACGTGCAGCAGCACCAGGAACGTCGTCGCCTCCCAGTAGGTCCGGGTGGGGCCGAGCGCGATCAGGTAGACGGTGGCCAGGGAGACGGCGTGCACCGCGGTGACGGCGACGGCCACCGCGGCCGAGCGGTACAGGGCGACGGCGAACAGGGCGATCGGGGTGGCACCCATGGGCAGCCCGAAGAGCAGGCCGAGCGCGATCAGCACCAGGGCGAGCGCCACCGGGCGGCTGCGGCGGTACCGGATCAGGGCGGTGACCGCGACCGCGCCGGCGACCAGCTCGACCCCGATCGGCCAGCCGTCGCCCTCGCTCAGGGTCGACGCCAGGAAGAAACTGCCCAGGGCCAGGGCGGTGCCGGCCAGGGCCGCTTCGACGAGCCAGCGCCTCATGACTGGACCGTACTGTGCCGGGGCCGGCTCGCGCAGTGGCCGGTCGGCGACCGCGGCGTCGACTTTGGTCGACGTGGGGTGCGACCACCGCCGCTAGCGGGAGCCCGGCGGCGGCCCGAAGACTCGGCGGTCGTGGACGAGACGATTGTGGCGACCCCGTGGTGGGCCCGGGTGGCGGTGTGGACGGCGTTGCCGGCGGCCGGGGCCGGGTTGGGCTGGGTGATACGCGAGGTGCCGGGTTGGGTGCTGCGCATCCCGTTCGTGCCGGTACGGGGACCGCTGCGCCTGGTGGACCGGTTCGACGAGCCGTGGGCGACGCTCGGCGCGGTGGTGCTCGGCACGATCGCCGGACTGGTGCTGGCCGGGCTCGTCGACCGGGAGTCCCTGACCGTGCGCATCTCGGGCACGCAGGTGACGCTGACCCGTCCGGGCACCACCCGCGCAGTGCCCCGCAGCGCTGTGGCGGTGGCCTACCGCGAGGGCGACCAGCTCGTGCTGCTCGGGCCGACCGGGCGGGAGGTGGCCCGGGAGCCGTCGCACCTGTCGGTCGCGCGACTCGCCGCGGCCTTCGGCACCGTGTGGTCGGCGCAGGACCCGTACGCCGGCTCCTACCGGCGCTGGGTGCCGGACCTGCCGGATGTCCCGGCGGAGGCGGCGGCGCTCTTCGCCGCCCGGCAGCAGGCGCTGGACAAGGGTGACATCGACGACGCCCGGGACCTGCGCGAGGAGCTGGCCCGGCTCGGTTTTGTGCTGCACGACCGCAAGAAGCGCCAGCACTTCCGCCGGGTGGATGGGCTCTAGACGGTCGCCGCGACCACCCAGATGGTCAGGACCGCGAGGAACTCGCCGTCGGCGCCGGCCTGCTCCACCTGGTCGAACCAGCGCTCGCGCAGCCCGGTCGGGGTCATCCACGACTCCTGCGGCACCTGGGGGTTGACCATCGGCAGCACCACCGCGGCCGAGTCCGGGTCGGGGAAGTAGCAGGTCACCGGGGTGGCGCTGATATCGCGCAGGCCGTAGCCGACGAGCCGGCGGCGCAGCGTGCGGCCCATGTCGAGCCGGCGCGGGGTGAGCCGGCCGTGCAGGTGCGCGACGATCGTCTCGGCCAGCCCGGTGTCGACACCGTCGAAGGCCAGCGAGTCCCAGTCCGTGTCGAGCAGGCAGAGCCGGCCACCAGGGCGGATCACCCGGATCAGCTCGCCGATCGCCACGTCCGCGTCGTCGACGTGCTGGAGCACGCGCTCGCACCACACGCCGTCGAAGCTGTCGTCGGGCAGGTCGAGGTCGGAGACGTCGCCGGTCACGTACCGGATGTCGCCGCCGTCGTGGCGGTCGCGGGCGGCGGCCAGCGTGGCCGCGGAATGGTCCAGGGCGATCACCTCGCCGCCCGGCGCGACGGCCGTCGCCAGGGCCCGGGCGACGTCACCGGCGC
>NZ_JBEZGQ010000069.1:0-16563 GCF_040650095.1 Actinoplanes sp. NPDC048791
TGGGCGCCCACTTCCAAGCCACCCTCGACCTCGTCGAAATGCTCGACTGGCTCCGCGCCGTACCCGACGGCCTTGATCTAAGAGACAGAACCTAGGCGGGAGCGCCCGGCGCGGCTCCACCCGAGTGGGGGAATCCGGCGCGGTCCGCCTGGGCGGGAGCACCCGGCGCGGCTTCACCCGAGCAGGGAATCCGGCGCGGTTTCGCCCAAGCGGAAGCCCGCGTCGCGCCCTGCGCGGGCGGAGGACTCGAGCGCGGCTACAGCCGGGCGGGAGTTCGGGGTTGGAGCGACAGCGGGGTTTGCGAGCGCAGCGAGCGAGCTCAGCCATGCAATCAGATGGCAGGGAGCGCAGCGACCGGTCTCGGCGGGAGCGACGTCCAGCACCACCGACTCAGGCACGACATCCAGCTCTTGACCTTGAATCTGGTCCAGATCCCAAAAGGGGCCCGGCCGAGCGATCCGGCACGGGGGAACCGGACCGCCCGGCCGGAGTCGGGCGGCGCGCCTTGCGACGCGCTCGGAGCGACACCCGTGGGCGTCGCTCGGAAGTATGAATTTGTCAGGCCCGTAGGCGGGTTCGCCTTCGTGGCGGCGGGTGCGGCAGGCGGCCGGCGCGGACCAGGACCTGGCGGCGTGATCCCTCGCGGCCGGCCTGGTCGATCACTGTGCCTTCGACTTCGAGCCAGGTGTCGCCCTCGTAGGGGATCGGCTTGCTCCACTCGACGCGGTCGACCCGGAGGGTGAGGGGGCCGATGCCGTAGCAGTAGTCGTTCTCCGCGAAGACGTGCACGGGCCAGCGCGGGACGCTCAGCTGGATGCGTCCACTGCGGATGATCGGGGCGGCCAGGGCCCAGACCTTGCGGCCGGGGGCCGTCCCGGAGCGCCGTCGGCGCGCGCAGTGGACGTGCTCAGTGACTCGCGTCGGGATCACCGCCGTCGTTCGGGTGGTGCTCGGCCTGGGGGAACCGGTCGGGGCGGGTCTGGGGGTGGCGGACGCCGCCGAAGCGGTGCGAGGCGGTGGTGGCCCGGGGCGACGCTGCTTCCGTGCCGGCGGTGAGCGGGTCGTCCCGGTAGACCAGCGCCGGGTTGCCCCGCCGGATGTCCGCGCCGTCGGCGTCGGCGTGCTCCGGTTGCTGCGGACCGGCGTTCGGGACCGTCATGCTCGTTTCCTCCCGCTCGGACGCCCCCGCCAGGGAGCCTCGCGTCGCGCAGTGCCGGAGTCGCAGAGGCGTTTCCGCGACCGAACCGTCACTCAAAGATGTCACCCTCCGTGACCCACTTTCCGTGGGGCTCGTGCGTTATCATGCTCACAATCATGTGAGAACGCAAGGCCAAATGCACGTGCATTTGCACAGCAGGTAGCCGGCGTGACACACAGAGCCGGTCCCCGGACCGGTCAAACCGTTAGGGAGCAAGTAATGACGCGCATTGTTAACGGCATGCCCGCCGGGCAGCTGGAGGGTGTGACCTGGCAGAAGAGCGGCCGGAGCAACCCCAGCGGCAACTGCGTCGAGTGCGCCGCACTCCCGGACGGCAGCGTCGCCATGCGGAACTCACGCGACCCGGAGGGTGCGGCCCTGATCTACACCCCGGCGGAGATCGAGGCGTTCCTGGGCGGGGTCCGCGACGGGGACTTCGACAACCTGCTCCGGTAGCTCACCCCTGAGGGTGATTGACACACAGTGAGGACGTCGACCCAGCGGGTCAGCCGAGCCGGCCTACCTCGTGCAGCAGCTTGCCGAGGATTTCCTGGGTGTGGCTCGGCGGCTCGGCATCGATGCAGACGCGTTCCATCGCGATCGCGTAGTGGTCGACGTCATCACGCTTCTCCAGGTAGATGGCGCTCGTGAGCTGCTCGACGTAGACCACGTCGGGCAGCTCCGGCTCCGGGAAGCGCAGGATGGCGAACGGGCCACCGGCCGCGGCGTGCCCACCGGCGTGGAACGGGATGATCTGGAGCCGGATGTTGGGCTTCTTGGCCGCCTCGATCAGCGCCTCGATCTGGGCCCGCATGACCTCGGTGCCACCGATCGGCCGGCGCAGCACGGCCTCGTCGATCACGGCCCACAGCTGGGGCGGTTCGGTGCGGTCGAGGATCTGCTGGCGCTGCCGGCGCAGCTCGACGCGGCGGTCGATCTCGTCGGCATTGGCGCCGGCGTGACCGAGCAGGATGACGGCCCGGGCGTACTCCGGCGTCTGGAGCAGGCCGGGAACGAACTGGATCTCGTAGGTGCGGATCAGCGACGCCGCGGCCTCAAGGCCCAGATAGGACTGGAACCAGGGCGGCAGGATGTCACCGAAGTGGTGCCACCAGCCGGGGTTGTTGGCCTGCCGGGCCAGACCCAGCAGCGCCTCCCGCTCGGCGTCGTTCTTGACGCCGTACATGCTGAGCAGGTCGGCGACGTCGCGCTCCTTAAAGCTAACGCGGCCGAGCTCCATCCGGCTGATCTTCGATCCCGAGGCGCGGATCTCGTAGCCCGCGTCCTCCCGGCTGATGCCCTTGCCCTCGCGCAGCCGCCTCAGCTGGGCACCGAGCAGGATGCGCAGCACGGTAGGACCGCTGTTCAGCGGCTCCTCCTGCGTACCCGCGCCCACCTGACTCCTCAACGATCGTCTCCGGGATGCAAGTTGCACCCTCTTCGCCCCAGAGCATCCTAAGGGGGAGATCGTCCGGCCGGAAACCGATCGATCGGCCACCCCATCGCCGCGCACGAGTCAGATGCACGTGCAGACGGCCTTGCGGACGCACTGGATCCCGAGCATGATATCTGACAGGCGGTTGCTTGGGTGCTGACAGTGCGTACTGAAAAGTATGTCCTTTTTCAGGTTCAGCGCCTGAGATGAGCGCCTGGTGTTCCTGACGACGTGTCCGCCCGACGAACGAGTCCCGGAAACAGGAGGCTCTCGAATGTCGACCCCGTCCATAGCCCCACCCCAGCGAGACCCGGCGGATGTCGCGCCGGCCGACAGTTACCACAAGGCCGACCCGGTCTGGGTCTACCGCGACGGCTGGCGGGCCGGCGTGATCGAGGCCGCCTCCCCGCGCGCGGTCACCGTGACCTACCGGCCGGGATCCCACCGGGGCACAGGAGTCGACACGTTCACGGCGTCCTATGTGACCTCTCGGGCTGACGAGGACCCCGCGCTCGACCGGCGGGCCAGCGGGCCGCTCATGACCCGGCGTCCCCGGATCGGCACCGACGGCGCGGCAGCGATGGGCGGCCTGGCCTCGTGACCGGAGCCATTGCGCTCGCCGCGGTGATAGGGCTGGCTAGTTTGCTGGCCGGCGTCGCCCTGGGGTGGTACCTGCGCCGGAGCAATGACTGGTGCGCCCATTGTGGTGACCAGTTGAGCTGTGAAGGTTGCGGCAGCAAGGCGGCGTGGCCCAAGCCTCGTGAAGCCGAGCTGAGCCTGCGCCCCGGCCCCTGATCAGCTCGCTGCGGTGACCTCGACCTCGAGGACCGCGCCGGGTAGGAAGAGGCGGTTCACCTCGACCGTCGTGCTCGCCGGCGGTTTGCCGGGAAATACCTTCCGCCGGACGACCGCGTAGTCGCCCAGCTGGGAGAAGTCGGTCAGGAACGTGCGCACGTGCAGCACGTCGCCGAAGCCCGCGCCGTGCGCGGCCAGCAGACCCCCGATGATCTCGAAGATCCGCTCGGCCTGTGCCGTCATGTTCCCCGGAGCCATCACCGCGCCGGAGTCGTCCACGGCCACCTGACCGGAGAGCACCAGCAGCGCGCCGCCTCCACCGAGTTCAAGCCGCGCCACGTGGGCGAAGCGGTCGCCGAACGGCGCGGCAACGGATTCCGGGTTGTTGAGCGTCACCTTCACGGCCTCGCCTCCGAAACGCCCGCAGCCTCCGGAACGCTCGCCGCTCCCGGAACGATCGCGGCGAGATCGGCGGACTGGTCGGGAGCCTCCCGCAGCACCGCGGCCGCCGCCCGCACCATGGGCGGAGAAGTAAAGCCCGACACCAGATCCAGATCCTTGGCCGCAAGAGCAATAGGAAAAGCCGCACCAGCCGCAGTCGCACGAACCACCGCACCACCGAGAGCGCCCCGCGAAGCCACCGACAACGCCGTCCCCGCATCCACCCCGACGGCCCGAGCGACAGCAACCGTGTCGGCCAGCGCCGCAAGCCCGGTAACCAGCGCGGTGTTGGCGACCAGCTTCAACGCCGCCCCACTGCCAAGAGCACCGCAGCGATGCACAGTGCCCAACGACTCCAGCACAGACAACGCTCGCTCGACGTCCCCACCCGCCAGCACGTTCAACTGCCCTGATTCGGCCGCCGCGACGCTGCCCAGCACAGGCGAGTCCACCAACGTGACGCCGTCGGGCACTCGCAGCGCGCGTACCGCCTCCGGCCCGATGGTCGACATCTCGACCAGCACACTCCCGGGCCGCAGATCCGCGGCCTCCACAACCTCTTGAACGGCCGCTGCGTCGGTCAGCATCGTGATGACAACCTCCGCCTCGGGGACGGCCGGCGTCGGCGCGGCGAGACCTCCGGCCGCCACCAGCGGTGCCGTCTTCTCCGCCGTACGGTTCCAAACGGTCACCCGGTGACCCACCTCAAGCAACCGGCGCGCGATAGCAGCGCCCATCCGCCCGGTGCCAAGAACAGCGATCGATGCCATGCCCCGACGCTAACCAGGCACCAGCCATGCCACCAACGAATGTTCCGCATTCGAGCCATGCGCAACTAGCATGTCGGCAGTGCAGACCCAGAGCCTCGAAGTCTTCGTCGCGGTCGCCCGCGGTAAGTCCTTCACCCGCGCCGCGCGCTCCCTCGGCTACACCCAATCGGCCGTGTCCCGGCAGATCGCCGTCCTGGAGAAGGACCTCGGGGCCGACCTCTTCGACCGGCTACCGCGCGGCGTCGAACTGACCGAACAGGGCCGCGCCCTGCTCCCGCACGCCGAGGCGATGCTCGACCGGCTGCACACGGCGCAGCGCGACCTGGACTCGCTGCGCGACATCGGCGGCGGCCGGCTGCGCGTCGGCGCCTTCCCCACGGCGGTGGCCGCTCTGGTGCCCCGGGCCCTGGCCGCATTTCGTACGGCGTACCCGCAAGCGGAACTGTCCCTCGTGGAGGGCCTGACTCCCCACCTCCTGGACCGGCTCGCAGCGGGTGAGGCCGACCTGGCCGTCGTCAGTGCGCCGCCGGACCGTCCGCTGGACGCGACCCGCTTCGACCTGCACCACCTGCTCGACGAACAGCTCCTGGTCGCGGTGCCGCCCGGGCACCCGCTGGCCGACCGGCACACCGTGCGGCTGGCGGATCTCGCCGGTGATCCGTTCATCGCCGGTTCCGCGACCGCCGAGGAGACTCTGCTGCGGGCGACTCTGCCGAGCGGTTTCCGCCCCCGGATCGACATCGTGGCGGCCGAGTGGACGGGCAAGCTCGGCTGCGTCGCGGCGGGGCTCGGGGTGGCGCTCGTCCCGGCGCTCGCGGTCCGCGCCACCCCGGCTGACCTGGTCCTGCTCCGGCTGCACCCGGACGACGCCTCGGCCCGCCGGATCTTCGCCGCCACGGCACGCCGGCCGACGCCCACCGTTGTCCACATGCTCTCGCTCCTGCGACAGATCGCCGCGACCGTCTAAGGCAGGATGTGTCCGTGGCTGCGTACATGGACCTGCCGATCGACGGCGACGAGACCATCCGGGTGGAGATCAGCAACCAGGGCCTGGTGCGCGCCGGCGCCGGCGACCTCATCGGTACGGCGACCGAGCGCCTCGACGAAGCAGTCGGTCAGGTCGTCCGGATGGGCCGCAAGGTCATCCAGCAGGCCCGCGCGGTGACGGACGCCCCGGAGGCGGTCGAGCTGGAGCTGGGCCTGAAGCTGACCGCCAAGACGGGCTTCGTCATCGCCGAGTCCAGCGGCGAGGCGCATGTGAAGGTCATCCTCAAGTGGACGGTGGGTGCTTGACCACCTTTCTGCTTATCTGGGACGCCAGCGAGACCGGTTACCCGCCAGCCAACCTGGCCGCGGACATCGCCGCCACGGCTGCGGGGCAGGTCGTCGCGGGCCGGTGGACGTTCGGGTCCCGCCGGGGTGGCACAGCGCCGGGCGACCGGGTCTTTCTGCTGCGGCAGCGGGCCGACCGCGGCATCGTCGCCAGCGGGACCCTGACGGACGGGGTGATCTTCCCGGCCGGGCACTGGCAGGGGCAGCCTGGGAAGAGCACCTTCTACGCCGAGGTGTTGTGGGACCGGGTGCTGCCGGTCGCCGACCGGTTGCCGTTCGAAGAGCTGCTGCACGACGTGCCCGGTCACGATTGGCGGCACATCTACGGCTCGGGGCAGCAGGTGCGGCCGCCGGCGGATGTGGCTCTGCAACGGCGGTGGGACGAACATCTGGCCGACCTGCGACGGTGATGGCCCGGATTCGGTAGCAGCCGGGACCACGGGCCGGCGGGTCACGCAAGCCGGCCCACCCCCGGCCCGCTGCCGGCCGGCTCAGCTGATCCGGCCGCTGTACTGGCGATGTTACGTTTGGCTGGTGACAGCGGTCCCGGAGCAGATGCCGGTCGACGCGGGGCAGTGCGCCCGCAGCGACGTGGCCCTGACCCGCGCCTTCCAGTTCCTCGGCAAGCGCTGGAACGCCGCCGTCCTCGGCAGCCTCGCCGCCGGCCCGGCCGGCTTCCGGGAGCTGTCCCGCAGCATCGAGGGCATCAGCGACTCGATGCTCGCCAACCGGCTGGTCTCGCTGACCGAGGCCGGGCTCATCACCCGTACGGTCGCGGTCGGGCCGCCGATAACTGTGGCTTATGCGCTGACCGAGCGGGGCCGCGCGTTGATGCCGGCGCTGGAGCAGATCTCCCGCTGGGCACGCGAGCACCTGCCCGCCTGATTATTCCCGCTGTCTTGAGCCTCACCTTTGTGGCACTTCACGACGCCTAGCTACTAGCTTTTTAGGAGTGAATACTACTTCCGTAGCCACTGAGCGCCGCCGGTCCCGTCTCGACGAGGCCGGACGCGCTTTGCTTTTCACCGAGGCCCGCACGGCCAACACCTTCGCGGACACCCCGGTCACCGACGAGGAGCTGGCCGCGGTGTGGGAGCTGGCCAAGTGGCCGCCGACCGCCGCCAACACCCAGCCGCTGCGGGTGCTCTACGTGCGGACGCCGGAGGCGAAGGAACGGCTGGTCGCCCACATGAATGAGGGCAACCGGGCCAAGACCGCGTCCGCGCCGGTCACCGCCGTCCTGGCCGTCGACACCGACTTCCACGAGCATGTGCCCGAGGTCTTTCCGATCAACCCGGCCCTGAAGGACGTCCTGGCGGACGCCCCGGAGATGCGCGACGGGATGGGGCGATTCAGCGCCGGGCTGCAGATCGGCTACTTCCTGCTTGCGGTACGGGCGGAAGGCCTCGTCGCCGGCCCGATGGCAGGCTTCGACAGCGAGGCGATCGACAAGGACTTCTTCCCCGACGGGCGCTTCAAGTCGCTGCTCGTGGTGAACATCGGCCACCCCGGCGAGAACCCGTGGTTCCCGCGCCTGCCGCGGCTCTCCCACGACAACACAGTGGTCTGGGCCTGACGCGTTTCGGCCCGTCCGGGCTGGGTAGCTGAGATCGTCGGCTCCCCGCGGCGGAGGTGGTCCACGGTGCGCGATCCCGCATTCGAGGCAATCGTGGCGCGGTTGTGCGCCGACGACCCGGAGTTCACCGGCCGGATGAAGAAGCTCGGCGGCCCACCCTCAAAGAGGCGGGTGGGCTTAGCCGTACTCCTGTGGGCGATCGCACCGGTGTGCGTCGTTCTCGGCGGGTGGACCGGACTGCTGATTGCCGTGATCTCGGTGGCGTACGGCTCGTACCTGAAATGGTCCGCGTCGATGTTCGCCGCGGCCGGATCGCACGAGTCCCTCCCGCGGCGCCGCCGTCCGGGCGCTTCGCTCTGACCGACCTGGAGGCAACGCCATGACCGACCCGGCAACCGAGGCAGACCGTCCGGCGACCAAGGAGGAAGCCGCGGCGATCGTCCGCGACGACCCGGCCCTGCGCACAGCCACGGACACAGCCGACGACGACGCGGCCACGGACGACGACGCGCGCACCGCCGACTCGGCCCCGACCGGCGAATCCCGGGACTGACCGGCTGACGCTCAGCGCCAGCGGTCGCCGGTCAGCCGCTCGTACACCTCGACGTACCGGTTGCGGGTGGCCTCGACGACCTCGTCGGGGATCTCCGGCCCGGGGTCGGTCCGGTCCCACCCGGTCAACGACGAGGACCAGTCCCGCAGGAACTGCTTGTCGAGATACCGCTGGGTGCCACCGGGCTGCCACTCGTCAGCGGCCCAGAAACGCGACGAGTCGGGCGTCAGCAGCTCGTCACCGAGCTTAAGCACACCCCCGGAGAACCCGAGCTCAAGCTTGGTGTCGGCAATGATGATCCCCTTGCCGGCGGCAACCTCGGACCCCCGCCGGTAGACCTCAAGAGTGATCCGCCGCAACTCCGCAGCGACGTCGGCGCCGACCGAATCCTCGACATCCGCGTACGTGATGAACTCGTCGTGCCCCTCGCCCGGAGCGACCTTGGTGGTCGGGGTGAAGATCGGCTCGGGCAGCTTCGACCCCTCGATGAGCCCGGGCACGAGCTCAACCCCGGAGACGGCGCCACTCTTCTCGTACTCCTTGAGCCCGGACCCCGCAAGATAACCGCGAGCAATGCACTCAACCATGACCATCTCGAGCCGCTCGCACCGCACAGCGCGACCGGCCCACTCGGCGGGCACGTCGGTGGCGGAGATGATGTGGTTGGGCACCACGTCGGAAAGCTGGTCGAACCACCAGAGCGAAAGCTGCGTGAGAATCTTCCCCTTGTCGGGGACGGCGGTGGGCAGGACCACGTCGTAGATCGAAATCCGATCGGAAGCGACGAGAAGAATGTCGTCGCCATCGGCGTAGACATCCCGAACCTTCCCCGAGTGCAACAGCTCCACAAGTTCCCCTTAGCCGCGCCGGACGCCAACACAGGCCACGCTATCTGACCGGGCATCCAGAGGCTGATGACGGCCATGCACTACCGGACGACGTCGGACCCGCACGCTATGTTGCCGGCGTGACGGACCTCAGCGAAGGCGCGTATGAGCACCTCATCACGCACGCCATCGAGCAGCAGCTGGCCGCGATGGACCTCGATCTGGTCGATCGAGCCAGCCTCGACCCGGCTGATTCTCACCAGTTATTGAGCCGGCACATCACCGCCTTGGCTGAGCGCGCTCTCAAGTCGGTGCCGGGACAGGGCGCTGCGCGGCTGTCGGCGCAGCTCGAACTCGTCAACCACATCACCGAGGCCATCAGGGCGGCCGCAGCGCCGCGAGTGGTCCAGCCCGGTGACTTTCTGCGCCAGCCGGCAGAGCTTCTCACCGCCATCGTGCCCCGACCGGCTGCGCCCGCAGAGGTGACGTTTCCGGCCCGCCCCGAGACGCCGTTGGCCTCCGGTGCGCTGCTCACGAATGGTCGCGGCCAGCCTCGCATCGGTACCGAGGTCAACAAGGAGATGGCTTCCGCCGATGAAGTGCAGTTGCTTTGCGCCTTCATCAAGTGGCATGGCGTACGCCTGTTGCAGGACGCCGTCCGCGAGCTCACCGCCCGCGGCGGACGGCTGCGCATCATCACGACGACGTACATGGGGGCTACCGAGCAGCGAGCGCTCGACAAACTTGCCGAACTTGGTGCTGAGATCCGGATTTCTTACGAGACTCGCACCACCAGGCTGCACGCCAAGTCGTGGATGTTTCTGCGCCACAGCGGCGCCAGCACCGCGTACGTCGGTTCGTCGAATCTCTCCAAGAGTGCGCTGATCGACGGCCTGGAGTGGAACGTTCGCCTTTCGCAGCTGGAGCAGGAGGCGGTCGTGGAGACCATCCGCGCCACCTTCGTGGAGTACTGGAACGACCCGGCTTTCGAGCCCTACGACCCGCGAAACCCCGAGGACCGCGAACGCCTCAGCACAGCGCTCGCCACGGCTTCCGGTCCGAAGCCGGGCGACCTACCGATCGACATCACGAGCATCGACGTTCGCCCGTACCCGTATCAGCAAGAAATCCTGGAAAGGCTCGACGCCGAACGCTTGGTGCACGGGCGCACCAACAACCTCGTAGTCATGGCCACGGGCACCGGCAAGACAGTGGTTGCTGGGCTGGACTATCGGCGGCTGCGCCAACAGGGGATCGATTCCCTGCTGTTCGTGGCGCATCAGGAGCGAATCCTCCAGCAGAGCCGGTCGGTCTTCCGCCAAGTCCTTCGCGACGGGACCTTCGGTGAATTGCTCGTGGGTGGCGAACGCCCGAAGGAGTGGCGGCACGTCTTCGCGTCGGTGCAGTCCCTACACAACATCGCGGACGAACTCGCGGCGGACAGCTTCGACATGGTCATCGTGGACGAGTTCCATCACGCCGAGGCCGCCACCTATCGGCGTCTGTTGGACAAGCTCAACCCCAAGATTCTGCTCGGGATGACAGCCACGCCGGAGCGGGCGGATGGGCGGGACATCCTGCATCGCTTTAATGGCCGGACGGCCGTGGAGTTGCGGTTGTGGGAGGCGCTGGAACGCCAGTTGCTCGCCCCGTTTCAGTACTTCGGGGTGCACGACGAGGTGAACCTCGCCGGCGTTCGGTGGCGGCGAGGCCGGGGCTACGACATCAGCGAGCTTGAGAACGTCTACACCGGCGACGACGCGCGGGCACGGCTCGTCGTCGAGGCAGTCCGCAAGACGGTGGACGTGAGTCGCATGCGGGGAATCGGCTTCTGCGTCAGCATCAAGCACGCAAACTTCATGGCCGAGCGATTCAACAAGGTCGGCATCCCAGCCCTTGCCCTGCACTCACAGGTAGACGGCGGCCAGCAGCGGGAGGCGGTACGCCAGCTCGAACGCGGTCAGTTGAGCATGCTCTTCACGGTTGATCTCTTCAATGAGGGAGTTGACCTGCCCGCGGTCGACACCATCCTCATGTTGCGGCCAACCGAAAGCGCGACCATCTTTCTGCAGCAGCTTGGACGCGGCCTCAGGCTGTCGGACGGGAAGCCCTGCCTGACTGTGCTCGACTTCATCGGCGGCCAGCACGGCGAGTTTCGCTTTGACCTTCGGTACCGCGCGCTGACCGGGGCCACGCGCCGCTCTCTGGCCCACGACGTGGAGCACGATTTCCCGACGCTGCCGGCCGGTTGCCATATCGAACTCGATCGGGTGGCCAAGAAAATTGTGCTGGACAACATCCGAGCGGCCCTGCGGCTGCAACGCAAGGAACTGGTGGCCGAGCTCCGGCGGCTGGCGGACGTCTCCCTCGGAGAATTCCTGGAAGAGACCGGCTTCGAGATTGAAGACCTGTATCGCCGCAAGCAAGGTCGCGGCTGGACCGGGCTTCGCGAGGAGGCGGGCCTGCAGAGCGCGGCCACCAGTGACGATCTGCTGCTCAGCACCGCGATCGGCCGGATGCTGCACACCGATGATCCTGATCGTCTCCGGGCCATTCGCGCAGTTGCCGATGGTCGTCCGATTGCAGGACGGCTTGGCGCAATGCTGAGTCAGGCTCTCTTCGGCAACCCGCATGAAGACGTGGCCCAGCGCTTGGCGGCCTTCCCGCAGCGGCGCACTGAGCTACGCCAGGTCGCCGACGTGCTGGAGGCCAGGATCGATCGGGTTACCTTCCCCGTTGATCAAACGGGCGCCAATCCGCTGCGCATCCACGCTCGCTACTCGCGCAACGAGATCGGCGCGGCCTTCGGCATGGCGGATCCGGCGAACATCCGTGAAGGCGTCAAGTGGTTGCCGAACGAGAACGCGGACATCTTCTTCGTCACCCTGAGAAAGACGGAGCAGCACTACTCGCCGACCACCATGTACCAGGACCGCGCGATCACGGACACCCTGTTCCAGTGGGAGTCACAGAGCACGACCTCATCGACGTCCACCACCGGTACGCGTTACATCACCCACGCCGGCAAATCGAGCGTGCACCTGTTCGTCCGCGAGGTGAAGGACGCGGACGGAGACCTCGGCGTATCGCCCTACCTGTACGCCGGCCCGATGACCTACGTCTCGCATACCGGTGACCGCCCCATGCGCATCCAGTGGCGTCTGGATCATCCCCTGCCCGCCGACATCTTCCACGCCGCCCGCGTCATCGCCGCCTGAGCGCCAACGTTTGGAAAATTGGCGTACAGGTCAATGGCACGTCCATGTCCTCCCTTCCCACGCAGGCCCGTGGCGCAGCTTCGCGTACCGCCAACAGCAGCTGGCTGGAGCATCTGACCCGTGGCGGGCTGGTGGGGTACGGCATCATCCACCTGCTCTTCGCCTGGCTCATCCTCCAGATCGCCTTCGACGGCTCCGGCACCGACGGCGACCAGTCCGGCGCCCTGCACCGCCTGGCCGAGAAGCCGTTCGGCACGTTCCTCATCGTGGTCATCGTCATCGGCCTCATCGCCATGACGCTCTGGCAGCTTCTTGAGGCCGCCATCGGCCATCGCGCCGAGCGGGGCCGGCATCGCCTGTACGAGCGCATCGTCTCGGCCGGCCGCGCCCTGTTCTATGCCTACTTCGCCTTCACCGGCGTCAAGGTGCTCCGGGGCAAGAAGGCCTCGAGCGCCGACACTCAGCAGAAGGCCAGCGAGGATCTGATGGCTTCGACCGGCGGCCGGATCACGGTGGGTCTCGCCGGCATCGTGGTCGCCGCGATCGGTGTCGGGCTGGTGATCTACGGGGTGCGGAAGAAGTTCGAGAAGCACCTCAAGATGAGCCAGATGACCGCGAAAATGCGCCGGCTCAGCGAGCGGCTCGGCGTCGCCGGCTACGCCGCCAAGGGCACCGCGTACGGGATTGCCGGTGTCCTGTTCTTGATCGCGGCCGTGCAGTACGACTCGGACAAGGCCCGCGGCCTCGACGCGACCCTGAACGTGCTGTCCGAGCAGAGCTACGGTCCGTGGCTGCTGGCCCTGACCGCGCTCGGCATCGCCGCGTACGGTCTGTTCTCGATCGTGCAGGCCCGCTACCGCAAGGTCTGATCCGTCAGCCGAGGACCCCGCCCAGCACGCTCGGCAGCCGCGTCGTGAAGTCCACCAGCCCGACCCACGTCGGCCGTACCACGATCCTGGCCTGCCGGGTGCCCGGCTGGTCCATCTGGGCCAGCATCGGCTCCGCGCCGTCGCCGAGGTAGCGGCGGGCCGCCGCCGCATACTCCTCGGCCAGCCCGTCGACCTCGGTGATCTCCGCAAGACCGCGAATGGTCAGGCACCGCGGCGGCGCGTCCTCGGTGTCGATGGTCAAGGCCACTGCCGGCTTTGCCCGGAGGGCGGCGACCCTGGCCGCCGGGTGGCGGATCCCGGCGTTCGGCCCTCCCGTGTACGTGACCATGACGATCTCCCGGCCGTTCCAGTGGAACCAGGTCGGCACCACCCGCGGCGTGCCGTCCGGCCACACGAATCCCAGGCGCGCGGGGATTCGTGAGGTCAGCAGTTCCCGGGCCAGCGGCGTCTCCAGCAGTCCGAGGTGACCTTGCGGCAGAGTTCCGGTCATCGTGCGCCTCCCGAGTGAGTTCCTTCGGGGAACTTAACAGACTTAGTTCCCTGAAGGAACCCAGTGGAGCTAACCTGGGCCGATGCAGCGCACCCAGTTCGGCGAGATGGCGTGTTCGATCGCCCGCACCCTGGACGTCATCGGCGAGCCCTGGTCGCCGCTGATCCTGCGGGACGTATGGGTCGGCATCCGCCGCTTCGACGAGATCCAGGCCGACCTCGGCATCTCCCGCAAGGTGCTGACCGAACGGCTCAAGCTGCTCGTCGAAGCCGGCGTGCTGGCCCGGCAGCAGTATTCGGAACGGCCCGCCCGCAGCGAGTACGTGCTGACTCCGAAGGGCACCGAGCTCGTCGACCTGCTCATGGTCATGGTCAAGTGGGGCGACCGGTGGACGGCCGGCGAGGCGGGACCACCGGTGCTGTACCGGCATCACGCGTGCGGCGAGCTCGCGCACGTGGAGCTGCACTGCTCGGCGTGCGAGCAGCCGATGTCGGCCGACACCATCGACCTGCTGCCCGGGCCGGGGCAAAGGTAGCGACGAGGTTCGATCCACTGTGGTCGGTGCCGGCCCTCGAAGGGACAACGCGACGGGCGCCGCTGTGGCATGATCACCGGCACCTCTTCTCGATGTCGGGCCGGACGTACGGCCGACGTCACCCCTCCAACCAAGGGGAAAGTCACAGTGCTCCCAATCTTCAGCCGTGCCCGTCTCGGGCGATATCTGGCCGTCTCCGCCGTCGTTCCCGCCCTGGTGCTCAGCACCGGCGGCGCCGCCGTCGCAGCGACCAACACGCTCACCCTCACCGTGCTGAACCGCTCCGGTGCCAAGGTCTCGGTCTCCGCCACCGTGGTCAACCTGGCCAGCAGCTCGCAGTACACGGTTCGCAGCAACAAGAAGAAGAAGCTGCCCAAGGGCAGTTACGCCGTGCTCACCTCGATCACCAGCGGCAGCACGACCACGCTCGGCGGCCGTACGGTCAAGGTCTCCGGATCCGCCAAGCTGACCGTCGACGCCCGCCAGGGCCGCCGGGTCAACCTCGCGGTGAGCCCGGCGCCGGCCGGCCTCTCCCGCAACCTCAGCGCCCGGATCTGCACGAAGACCAGCGCGAGCTACAACGTCGAGGCGTACGGCGACAGCGTGTACGTCATCCCGACCACCTCCAAGAAGATCGCCTTCGCCGCGCTCGGCACGTGGAGCGACAGCTCCGCGCTGGCGGACGCGTACGCGGTCGTGCACCAGACGACCGGCGTACCGAAGAAGCCGACCCGGACGCTGAAGCGCTCCTCGTTCGGCACGGTCTCCGTGGTCTCCAACCTCGGCCCGGCCGGCTCGAACAACACCGATGTGGCGGTGCAGCCGATCAAGCGCGGGTGCGCCGACGACATGTACAGCGGCCTGTGGTCCACCGACCGGCCGAGCCGCGCAAAGCTGAAGCTGACGCCCGGTGCCTGGCACATCCGGTCCGGCACGTCGGCGACCACCAGGAACGGCGAGAGCTGGAACATCGGCTCGTACTTCGCCGAGCGCAAGGTCGCCACCGGCAAGTCGTCCACGGTCCGCTTCTACAACGCCGCCTGGGGTCCGAGCACCCAGCTGCCGACCACCCTGTACGGCCGGATCTCGTTCATGATGAACGAGATGTTCACCGACCCCGCCTTCACCCGCAACGACACCGGCGGCGAGGGCGGCGACAAGGCCACGGCGACCCTGTCCTTCAAGGGCAAGACGGTCAAGACGAAGAAGGACCGGGGCTGGGAGCCCGACATGACGGTCCTGGACTACAAGGTGAAGAAGGCCGGCTGGTACACGCTCACCAACACGGCCACCCGGTACTACCCGGAGATCAGGTACCCGGCCGGCATGCTCTCCACCAAGAGCGTGGTCAGCTACCGCTTCTACACCAAGCCGAAGAGCAACGCGCTGGCCGAGGTCAACTCCGTCACGATGGTGCCGACCGGGCTGAACGGCTGGAACAAGGCCGGCGGCAAAACCACGAACGTCGCGCTGAAGCTGAACCGCTACACCCAGGACCCGGACGCCAAGCGCGGCAAGAACCCCAAGTTCAAGTCGCTGAGCGTGAAGATGTCGCCGGACGGCGGCAAGACCTGGCGCACGGTCAAGGTCAAGAAGATCAAGGGCGTCTGGACCGCCGTTGTCCCGAACCCGGCCTCGGGCGCGGTGTCACTGCGGGCGCGGGCCACGTACAAGAGCGGCGGCTACACGGACGTGACGATCTATCGCGCGTACGGCATCGCCTGAATGCACGACTGTAGCTGGGCATCCCGAAAGGGGTGCCCAGCTTTCGTTTCCAGAAAGTTCGCCACTGTGACAACCGACCAGGCCGCTGAGGTGTCCTAAGTCCGTGATGAGATGGGCAGCACCGGATCACTTCGCCGAATTCGTGCGCAGCAGACACGCCGCGCTGTTGCGTTACGCGTACCTGCTGTCCGGCGATGCCCACCTGGCCCAGGACCTGGTGCAGGACGCTCTCGAACGCACCGGCATCGCCTGGCGGCGCATCGAGCGGCAGGGCGACCCGGAGGGCTACCTGCGCCGGATCATCACCAACCGGTATCTGAACCGGGTCCGCTCGCTGCGCCGGGAACGCCTGGTCGGTGACACCCCCGACGTCGGCGTGACCGGCGTCGAGCCTTCCGACGACTCCCTGTTCCGGCTGCTCGACTGCCTGCCACGCCAGCAGCGCGCGGTCATGGTGATGCGCTACTACCTGGACCAGTCCGAGGCTCAGATCGCCGAAACCCTCGGCTGCTCACCCGGAACAGTGAAGAGCAATGCGTCGCGGGCGCTCACCCGGCTGCGCCGCGAGCTCACCTCCGATGCCCACCTGCGACCGGTAGAAGAAGGTACCCGATGAGAATCGACCCGCAGACGATCGAATCGGACCTGCGCGCCGCGATGCAGGCCGTACCGTCGCCGGTCACCGCTGTGCCCGACCCGGTGGCCCGGGTCGAGGCCGGCATCACCGGCCGCCGACGCCGCCGACTGCTGGCGGTCAGCGCCGCGGCAACGCTGGTCG
>NZ_JBEZGQ010000070.1:0-16544 GCF_040650095.1 Actinoplanes sp. NPDC048791
CATGTACGTCGAGCGCACCCGGGCGTAGTCCAGGTCACCGGGCTCGACGTACATGCGCGGCGGGGCGCCCGGTCTCGTCCTGCGGGCCCGCAGCACCGCCGAGGTGGTCGACGCGCTGGCCTTCGTCCGCGCCCATCCCGGCCTGCCCTTCTCGGTACGCAGCGCCGGGCACGGGATCAGCGGACGGTCCACCAACGACGGCGGCCTGGTGCTGAGCGTGGCCGCGATGAACACCATCGAGGTGCTCGACGAGCAGCGCCGGCTCATCCGCGTGGGACCGGGCGCCCGCTGGTCGGAGGTGGCCGACGCGCTGCGGCCGTACGGCTGGGCCCTGAGCTCGGGCGACTACGGCGGGGTCGGGGTCGGTGGCCTGGCCACCGCGGGTGGGGTCGGCTGGCTGGCCCGCAAGCACGGGCTCACCATCGACCACCTGCGCGCGGTGGAGATCGTGCTGGCCGACGGCTCGGTGGTCCGCGCCGCCGAGGACGAGAACCCGGAGCTGTTCTGGGCCGTCCGCGGGGCCGGGGCCAATTTCGGCGTGGTGACCTCGTTCGACTTCGAGGTGGACCAGGTCGGCGAGGTGGGCTGGGCGCAGTTCGTGGTGGGCGCCGACGATCCGGCGGACCTGCTGGTGCGCTGGGGTGCGGCGATCGAGGCCGCGCCGCGCGACCTCAGCGGGCAGCTGATCATGGGCCGGCCGCGTCCGGGGCAGCCCGGCGTCGCGCAGCTGATGGCCATGGTCGACAACGACGACCCGCAGACGATCATCGACCAGCTCACCCCGGTGGCGAGTGCCGGGCCGCTGTACCAGCAGAACGTGGTGCTGGCGCCATACGCGGCGGTGCTGGCCCGGGCCGGCGACGGCTACCACCAGGCCGAGGGAGAGCCGGTCTCGCGGTCCGGGCTGATCGAGCACCTGACCCCGGAGTTCGCGGCGGCCGCGGCCGCGCTGATCGCCAGCGGCGCGATCCACTGGTTCCAGATCCGCACGGTCGGCGGCGCGGTGGCCGACGTCCCTGCCGACGCCACCGCCTACGGCTACCGCTCGGCCAACTTCTCGGTGGTGGTGATGGGCTCCAGCAAGCGCCGGCTCGACCCGCTCTGGGACGCCCTGGCCACCCACTTCGACGGCCTCTACGTCAGCTTCGAGAGCGACCAGCGCCCGGAACGCCTCGCCGACGCCTTCCCGCCGCGCACCCTGGAACGGTTGCGGGAGCTCAAACGCCGCTACGACCCGCAGCACCTGTTCCGCGACAACTTCCCGATCCGGACCACCCAGGAGACCCGATGACCGACTACGGGCACGACCTGCTCTTCGGCACGTTCATCACGCCCACCGCGCAACCCGTGCACCAGGCGGCGGAACTCGCCGTCGTCTCGGACCGGGCCGGGCTGGACCTGGCCACCTTTCAGGACCACCCGTACCTGCCGCGCTTCCACGACACCTGGACGCTGCTGTCGTACGCGGCGGCCCGTACCGAGCGGATCCACCTCAGCGGCAACGTGCTCAACCTGCCGCTGCGCCCGCCGGCCGTGCTGGCCCGGGCGGCGGCGAGCCTCGACCTGCTCAGCGGCGGCCGGATCGAGCTCGGCATCGGCGCCGGCGGCTTCTGGGACGCGATCGAGGCGATGGGCAGCCGCCGGCTGAGCCCGGGTGAGTCGGTGGCCGCGCTGGCCGAGGGCATCGAGATCATCCGGGAGATCTGGTCCGCCGACAAGGCCGGGCCGGTCAAGGTGGAAGGCGACTTCTACCGGGTCAGCGGGGCCAAGCGGGGGCCCGCGCCGGCGCACGACATCAAGATCTGGGTGGGGGCGTACAAGCCGCGGATGCTCCGGCTGATCGGCCGGGCCGCGGACGGCGCCCTGCCGTCGCTGGGCTACCTGCCGAACGGCGCGGACGACCTCACGGCGATCAACCAGCACATCGACGAGGGCGCCCAGGCGGCCGGCCGGGATCCGCGGGCGGTCCGGCGGCTGCTCAACATCAGCGGCGAATTCGCCCCGGCCGGGCGGGCCTTCCTGCAGGGCCCGGCCGAGCAGTGGGCCGAGGACCTGGCCGGGCTGACCCTGGAACACGGCGTCAGCGCCTTCATCCTGGCCGCCGACGACCCGGCGACGATCGAACGCTTCGCGGCCGAGGTCGCCCCGGCCACCCGGGAACTGGTCGCGGCCGAACGCGGCTAACGCACCGGGTAGACGCGCCAGCCGTCGGGCGGGGGCAGGCCGCGCCAGACGGTGAGGCTCATGGCCGACGGCGGGTAGAGCGGCTCGGGCAGCTCGTCCGGGGCATACCAGCCCCAGTCGGTCAGGACGTCCGGTTCGAGGGCCTGCGGCGGGGTGCCGGGCCACGGTGCCACGGCCGCGGCGGTCATCCCGCTGCCCGTGGTCTGCACGCCGATGGCGATGACTTCTGGCTGCGTACCCCCGATGCCCGCCTCCTCGGCCGCCTCCCGGGCGGCCGCCTGCTCGATGGTCTCGCCGCCCTCGACGTGACCGCCGGGCAGGCACCAGGTCGGCTCCTCGCCGGCCTTGATGCGGTTACCGAGCAGCACCCGCCCGCCCGGATCCACCAAGATCAATCCAACTCCCACCACCGGTCTACCCATCCGATGATTTTGTCGTACCGGATCGCTACCGTGCCTCGCACCGGTGCCGATGGAGGGTTTCGCACATGCGCAGTTTCGAGTTCGCCGACGGCACGTCGGCGAAGTTCTGGGAGATCGACCAGGTCGGCACCGAGGTGACGGTCCGCTGGGGGCGCGTCGGCACGACGGGCCAGACCAAGGTCAAGACCTTCGCCACGGCGGCCGAGGCCGCCACCCACGAGGGCAAGCTGATCGCCGAGAAGACCCGGAAGGGGTACGGCGAGACGGCCGCGACAACCGCACCGGCGCCCCCCTCCCGCACACCGGAACCGACGCCGCCCGCTGCCACCGCACCCGCCGACGAGGACACCTTCGTCCTCCCGGCCGCCTGGCACCGGCACCGCTACGCCCGCCGCGGCAGCACCGGCCTCGCCACGTTCGTGCTCGACGCCAAGGCACGCGCGGTGACCGACGAGCTCCTCAGCCGCCGCCCCGGCGGAGTCCTCAAGGCCTTCCAGGCACCGGTCACCGATCCGGCCGTGGCCCGGGCCGGCGCGGACTGGCTGGAGGGAGATCCGCAGGCCACCCCGCTCGGAGCAGCCGCCGTCGCCGCCGCCGCGACCCTGGGCAACTGGGACGTCAACGAGAAGTTCGTCGCCTTCGCCGACCTGTGGATCGCCGAGCGGGGGCTGCCCTTCGCCGCCGTGGCCGCGGTCGAGCTGATGACCCTCAAGCTCGACGACGGCCTCCCGCCCGGTCCGCGGGCCAGCGCCCACCAGCACTTCGGCATCCGGGTCATCCGCCCGGGCGAGGAACGTCGCGGCTGGCACAGCGATCCGGCGCTGATGACCGCGCTGCGCGTCCGCACGGCACTCGCGGCCGCCTCCGAGGCGGAGCATGCCGAGGTGATCGAGGCCATCACGCCGTACCGGGCGGCCGGGGCCTACGCGCGGACGGCGACGTCGGTGCTGGTGCCGGCCCGGCACGAGTGGGTGGCCGAGGACGTCGACACCGCGATCACCGACGCGGACGGCTGCCGCGCGGCCGCATTGCTGAGCGCCGCCGGCTCAGAAAAGCAGGTGACCGCGCTCGCGGCGATCGTCAGCCCCTACTCCGTGCCCTCGTCGATGGCGATGCTGGCCACCCTGGTCGACGGCGTCGGCGTCGCCGCGGCACCGGCCCTGTTCCACTGGCTCGACACCATCGACTTCGCCGAGGCCGAGCGGCGGCTGCTGAGCGTGCTCGCCGTGCTGCCCAGCGACGAGGTGATGCGCGGGCTGATCGACCGGATCGACGTCAAGTACGTGCCGCCGACCCTGCTCGAGGCGGCCGACCGCAGTCCCGCACGGGCCCTGCGGATGCTCGCCGAGAGCGCCACCAAGCCCGCCGTGGCCGAGCTGCTGCGCGCCCACGTGCTCGCCCATCCCGGCGTCGTCGAGCCGGTTCTGCCGCTGCTCAGCGCTCCGGCCCGGCAGCGCGTGGAGGCTATCCGTGAGCAGGCAGCGGCAGTCGTGCCGGCGCCCCTGTCGGCCGTGCCGCCGCTGCTGCTCGACCCGCCGTGGCGGCACTCGCAACGAGCCGCCAAGCCAGTGGTGATCACCGGCCTGACCTGCACCGACGCGCCCTCGATCAGCTGGCTCCACGACGAGCGGGAGAGCTGGCGGCAGACCCGCTACGAGATGTATGCCGACGTCACCGGCGACTGGCAGGGCCGGGCCGAGCGGATCGCGGCCGGCACCAGCCGCTGGTCCGAGCCGGCCGAGTTCTTCGTCGCCGCGCCCGAGGAGTTCGCCCGCCCGCTCCTGGCGACGTGGCGGGTGCGCGACACCTGGCAGGCCGCCCTGTGGATGCGGATCGTCGTCGCCCGGTTCGAGCTCGACGCCCTGCCGGCGGCCCTGGATCTGGCCCGGCGCAGCCCCGCGGAGGCGGCCGGTCTGCTGCTGCCCCTCGCCGCTCCGGAAATCGCGGTCCTGATGGCCGACGCGTACGCACGGCTCAAGAGCGTCCGCGAGACCGCCCTCACCTGGCTGCGGCGGCACCCCGAGGCAGCCGCCCGGGCGCTGGTGCCGGCGGCGCTCGACAAGGCCGGTGTGCCACGCCGCCAGGCCGAGGGGGCGCTGCTCGCGTTGCACGCCAACGGATACACCGAGGTCGTGCGCTCGGCCGCCCAGAGCTACGGCGACGCGGCGGCCGCGGCCATCCAGACGTTGCTGGAGACCGATCCGCTGTCCGTGCTGCCGGCCAAGCTCCCGGCCGTGCCCGCCTGGGCCGTCCCCGGACTGCTGCCCCCGGTGCGGTTGCGTGACGGCGCCGGCGCCCTGCCCGCCGAGGCGGTCACCAACCTGGTGATGGTGCTCGCGCTGGGCCGGGCCGGCACGCCGTACGCCGGGGTCGACGTCGTCCGGCAGGCGTGCGAGCCGGCCGACCTCGCCGAGTTCGCCTGGGGTCTCTTCCAGCGCTGGCAGACCTCCGGGGCCAACAGCAAGGAGAGCTGGGTCCTGGAGACCCTGGGCGTGGTCGGCGACGACGAGACCGTCCGCCGGCTGACCCCGGTGATCCTGGCCTGGCCCGGCGAGGGCGGACACGCGCGGGCGGTCACCGGCGTGCAGGTGCTGGCCCGGATCGGCACCGACGTGGCCCTCATGCACCTGCACGGCATCGCGCAACGGGCGAAGTTCAAGGGGCTCAAGGCGGCCGCGGGTCAGAAGATGGATGAGGTCGCCGCCGGGCTGGGGCTCAGCGCCGACCAGCTCGCCGACCGGCTGGTGCCCCGGTTCGGGCTCGACGACGCCGGCAGCATGGTGCTCGACTACGGCACCCGCCAGTTCACGGTCGGCTTCGACGAGCAGCTCCGCCCGTACGTGGCGGACAGCGCCGGCAAGCACCTCAAGGCCCTGCCCAAGCCCGGCGCCCGCGACGACGCCGAGCTGGCACCCGCGGCCTACCAGCGGTTCGCCGCGCTGAAGAAGGACGTCCGCACGGTCGCCACCGACCAGATCCGCCGCCTCGAACGAGCGATGGTCACCGGCCGCCGCTGGACCGGCGCCGAGTTCCGCCAGCTGTTCGTCGCCCACCCGCTGCTCTGGCACATCGTCCGCCGCCTGGTCTGGGCGGTCTACGACGAGAACGGCCAGCCGACCGGGGCGATCCGAGTGGCCGAGGACAGAAGCTTCTCGGACGTGCACGACGACGAGGTGTCGCTGGCCGCCGACGCGTCGGTCGGGGTCGCCCACCCGCTGCACCTGGGCGACCACCGGCCCGACTGGGTCGAGGTCTTCGCGGACTACGAGATCCTGCAACCGTTCGCGCAGCTCAGCCGCGAGACGTTCAGCCTGACCGCGGAGGAGGCGGCCAGCGGCCGGCTGACCCGCTTCGAAGGACACACCGTGCCGACCGGCCGGGTGATCGGCCTCGAACGCAAAGGCTGGCGGCGCGAGACCCCGCAGGACGCGGGCGTGCAGGGCCGCATCGAGCTGGCTGTCGGTCCGGGCCAGGAGGTCGTCATCAGCCTGGAGCCGGGCATCGCGATCGGCGCGATGGACATCTTCCCGGAGCAGACCCTGGAATCGATCTACGTGTCCGACGGCACGGGCGGCCGCTGGAGTGCCAACCAGGGCTACGTCCCGCTGGGCCGGCTCGACCCGGTCACCGCCTCGGAAATCATCCGCGACCTGACGGAGCTGACCGCATGACGCCCGCTCGTCCGTCCTCCGGCCCGGCCGGCCCGGCCGGTCCTTCCTCCACCTCGCCGGCTTCCACCTCGCCGGCTTCCACCTCGCCGGCTTCCACCTCGCCGGCTTCCACCTCGCCGGCCTCCGCCGGTTCCGGTTCGGCCGCTGGCTTTTCTGGATCGGCGGCCGGGCTCGGTCCGGAGTCTGTTGTGGAGGTTGGTGAGGCCGCCGGTCAGGTGCAGCGGCCGCCGGCCGAGGTGCGTTACGCCGACGAGCTGGCCCGGTTGCGGGCGGCCGACACCGCCGAGCGCCCGCCCGGGTGGGTGCTCAGCGTGCAGGCCGCCCGCCGGTTCGTCGTCGGTGACAGCAAGCTGGGCATCAGCCGCAAGTTCGTCGGCGACCCCTCGCTGATCGAACGCGCCCTGATCACGCTGGCGACCAGCCGCGGGCTGATGCTGGTCGGCGAGCCCGGCACGGCGAAGTCCCTGCTGTCCGAGCTGCTCGCCGCCGCGGTCAGCGGCGACTCCACGCTCACCATCCAGGGCGGTGCCGCCACCACCGAGGACCAGATCCGCTACTCCTGGAACTACGCCCTGCTCGTCGCCGACGGCCCGTCCCCGCGTTCGCTGGTGCCCGCGCCCCTGCTGCGCGGCATGGCCGAGGGCCGCACCGTCCGCTTCGAGGAGATCACCCGCTGCCCGCTGGAGGTCCAGGACTGCCTGCTCTCCCCGCTGTCCGACCGGGTCCTGGCGATCCCGGAGCTGACCGGCCCGGAGTCGATGGTCTTCGCCCGCGACGGCTTCAGCATCATCGCCACGGCGAACACCCGCGACCGCGGCGTCAACGACATGAGCTCCGCCTTGAAACGGCGCTTCAACTTCGAGACGGTCTTCCCGATCGCCGACTTCGGCACCGAACTGGCACTGGTCGAGGCTGAGGCGTCGGCGCTGCTGCGGCGTTCCGGAGTCACCGCTGAGCCCCGGCGCGATGTCCTCGAGGTGCTGGTGACCACCTTCCGGGAGCTACGCACCGGGGAGACCGCCCGCGGCGACTCGATCGACCGGCTGTCGGCGGTCATGAGCACCGCCGAGGCTGTGTCCGTCGCCCACGCGGTCGGGCTGCGGGGCTGGTTCCTGCGCGGCGAGCCCGGCACGGCCGAGGACCTCGTGTCCTGCCTCGCCGGCACCGCGGCCAAGGACAACCCGGAGGACCTGGCGAAGCTGCGACGCTACCTGGCCCAGCAGGTCACCTGGCGCAACGGCGAGCAGTGGCAGGCCCTGCACAACGCCCGTCACCTGCTGCCGGGCTGAGCCGTGACGGTCACGTTCATCGGGGTCCGCCACCACAGCCCGGCGTGCGCCCGGCTGGTCGCCGCCACGATCGAGGAGCTGCGGCCCGCGTACGTGCTGATCGAGGGGCCGGCGGACCTCAACGAGCGGATCGGGGAGCTGCTGCTCGGCCATGAGCTGCCGGTCGCCGTGTTCAGCAGTTACCGCGACGGCGAGCGGCGGCACGGGTCGTGGGCGCCGTTCTGCGCGTACTCGCCGGAATGGGTGGCGCTCACCCACGGCCGCGCGGTCGGTGCCGAGCTGAAGTTCATCGACCTGCCGGCCTGGCATCCCGCCTTCGCCGGGCGCAGCAACCGCTATGCGGACGCTGAGCTGCGCTACGCCGACGTGATGCAGCGGCTGTGCGGCAGCTTCGGCGTCGACAACGTGGACGTGCTGTGGGACCACCTCTTCGAGATCGCCGCCGACCACGATCTGGCGGAGCGACTCGCGGTCTACTTCGATCTCGTACGCGGGGAGTCGGCCGCCGGCGAGTCGGACACCGCCCGCGAGGCGTACATGGCGCAGTGGGTACGGGCCGCGGCTGCCGAAGCGGGGGAACGGCCGGTCGTGGTGGTGACCGGCGGGTTCCACCGGCCCGCGCTGGTGTCCGCGCTCGCGAGTGACCCGTCGGCAGCGGGGTGGCCCGAGGTGCCGATGCTGCCACCGGACGCGGTCGGCGGGAGTTTCCTGGTGCCGTACTCGTTCCGGCGGCTGGACGCCTTCGACGGCTACCAGAGCGGGATGCCGTCGCCCGGCTACTACCAGGAGCTGTGGGAGTCGGGGCCGCAGGCTGCGGCGCGACACCTCACCGAGTCGGTGGCGGGACGGCTCCGCGAACGCAAACAGCCGGTGTCCACGGCGGACCTCATCGCGGCCCGGGTCACCGCGGAAGGGCTGGCCACGGTGCGGGGGCATCGGCATCCGGCCCGTACGGACGTGCTGGACGGGCTGGCCTCCGCGCTGGTGAACGAGGCGCTGGACGTACCCCTGCCGTGGGCGGCCCGGGGCACCCTCCGGACCGGCAGCCATCCGGTCGTGGTCGAGATGGTCGCCGCACTCAGCGGCAGCCGCGTCGGCCGCCTGCACCCCGGCACGCCCGCGCCGCCGCTGGTGCACCACGTCAACGCGGAGCTCGAACGCCTCGGCCTGGACGGAAGCGACGACCTCGACCTGGACCTGACCGTCGCCGCGGACCGGGCCCGCAGCCAGGTCCTGCACCGCGTCCGCGTGCTGGCCGTGCCAGGATTCCGCCGCGACTCCGGCCCGTCGACGGGCCTCGACCCGATCCTCAAGGAACGCTGGACGCTACGGCCGGGCCCCGAGCGACTCACCGCATTCATCGAGGCCGGCGCGTACGGTGCCACCCTCGCCGACGCGTGCGCGGCGGTCCTGGCCGAACGCGCCGCCCACGCCGGCCGCGACGTGGACCTGCTCGCGGCTGTGCTGTTCGATGCGGCTCTGTCCGGCACGGCGGACGTGTCCGAGCAGGCGCTGTCGGCCATCGAAAGCACGGTCGCGGCGGCGGCAGACCTCGGCTCACTCGGCCGGATGCTCGCGGTCGTCCTCACGATGTGGCGACACGACCGCATCCTGGGGACGGCGCAGAGTGCGACGCTCGCGGTGGTCATCGTCGCGTCGGTGCGGCGCATCCTGTGGCTGGCCGAGGGCGTGCACGGGCGGTCCGCAGCCGCTGACCTGGGGCGGATCGGGGCGCTGGCGGCGTGCCGGGACGCTCTGCGGTACGCCCGTCCGAAGCTGCACCTTGATTTGACGGCAGCGCTGGAAGTGGTGGCCCGAGTCGCGGCCGACGCCGAGGCGCCGCCTGATCTGCGGGGTGCTGCTTTCGGTCTGCGCTGGGCCCTGCAACCGGCGCCGGCTGATGTTGTGGGTGAAGAGCCCGCGGATGTCCCGCTTGGCCCGGCGCCTTTGGATGTGCCGCTTGGCCCGGCGTCGCCGGGTGTTCCGCTTGCTCCGGCGTCGCCGGGTGTTCCGCTTGGTCCGGCGTCGCCGGGTGTTCCGCTTGCTCCGGCGCGACCTGGGGCTCGCGAGCCGGAGCCCCAGGTCGGGGAGCTTGATCCTGAGCGCGCGGTCCGCGGCGCCTTCCATCCCGAGTCGGCGGGGGACTGGCTGGCCGGTCTCTTCGCGCTCGCGCGGGAGGAGGTGCTGCACACCCCGGCCGTGATCGGGCTCCTCGACGAACTGCTGTCCGCGATGGCGGCCGAGGAATTCCTCGTCGCGGTGCCGGGACTGCGGCAGGCGTTCGAGTTCTTCCCGCCGCGAGAGCGGGAGATCATCGCCGGCCGGCTGCTGGAACGCCGTGGCCTCGCCGGCACCGGGCGCAGCCTGTTGCGCGGCGTCACCGATCCCGAGCTGGTCGCCGCCGGGATGGTGCTGGACGACAGGGTCGATGCCGTACTGCGCCGCGAGGGACTGACGGGTGGAGCCCATGACTGATCCGGATCTCGAACGCTGGCGGCTGGTCCTCGGCGCCCCGGCGACGAAGCTGGGCCCGCTCGGAGCGGACGGCCTCGCCCGCGACGCGGCGCTGGACTGGCTCTACGGCCGCGACGGCGAGCTCGAGAAACGCGACGTCCGGCGCAGCCAGGGCCGGGCCGGCGGTGACGGGCCGTCCGCGCTGACCACTGTGGACTGGCTGAACGACATCAACCGGCTCTTCCCCCGCGAGACGGTCGAACGACTGCAGCGCGACGCCATCGAACGCTACGAGATCACCGACATCGTCACGGATCCGGCTGTGCTGGAACGGATCGAACCGAACCCGGCGCTGCTCAAGGCCGTCCTGCAGACCAAGCACCTGATGAACCCCGAGGTACTGCGGCTGGCCCGCCGCATCGTCGAAGCCGTCGTCCGCGACCTGATGGCGAGGATGGCCACCGAGGTACGGGCGGCGTTCACCGGCACCCGGGCCCGGCGGCCGAGCCGGTGGAAGCAGGCCCGCGACTTCGACATGAGGCGGACCATCCGCGCCAACCTCGGCCATTACCGCCCGGACGAACGCCGGCTGTACATCGAGACGCCGCATTTCTTCTCCCGTACCCGCAAGCACGTCGAGCAGTGGCAGGTGATCCTGCTCGTCGACCAGTCCGGCTCGATGGTCGACTCGGTCATCCACTCCGCGGTGACGGCGGCCTGCCTGTATGGCCTGCCGGGCGTGCGGACGCACCTGGTCGCGTTCGACACCGACGTGGTCGACCTGACCAGCGAGGTCGACGACCCGGTCGAGCTGCTGATGAAGGTCCAGCTCGGCGGCGGCACCGACATCGGCCGCGCGGTCCGCTACGGCGCCGGCCTGATCGACCAGCCCCGCCGGGCGATCGTCGTCCTGATCACCGACTTCTACGAGGGCGGTTCCCCGGCGTTGCTGATCCGTACGGTCCGGGAGCTCGTCGAGCAGGGCACCAAGGTCCTCGGCCTGGCCGCCCTGGACCAGGACGCGAACCCCAGCTACGACCGCGAAACAGCCCAGCAACTGGCCGACGTGGGAGCCTCGGTGGGTGCGATGACACCGGGTGAGCTGGCGGCCTTCGTCGCCGAACAGGTGGGCCGATGAGCGCCGCTACACCCGCGGGAAGCGCAGCCGGCTGTCGGAGGGCGAGGTGAGGGCAGACCTGCGGGCGCTGACGCCCGCGACGCTGGCGGAGCTGACAAACCGAGGCCTGGTGAAGCGGGCAGCGCGCGAGATCGAGCGCTCAGCCCCGGCAATCAGCGAGGACGACGAAGCGACAGTCCACGCCACCTACGACGACGGTGTGACCACCGTTTTGCCGACCGGCGGGCTCGAACAGGGACGATGCAGCTGCGGCGCCCCCGGCGTGTGCCGGCACATCGTCGGCCTGGTCCTCGCCTACCTGAGCCACATCGACGAAACCGATCACCCAGCCGCCGGTCATCCGGAAGCCTCATCCGCGCCGGCCGGTGGGCAGCAGAATGCTGTGGCGGGTCCGGCCGCCGGTCAGCCCGGTTTCCCGGCGGTGCCGTCTGCCGGTCAGCCGGATCTCCCAGCGATGCCGCCCGGCCAACCGGCGGCGCCACCCATCGATCAGGCGGACTCGACAGCGGCGCCGACCGTCGAACATCCCGCTCTCGCGGTCGAGCCCACCGACGAGCATCAAGATCCCTCAGCCGGGCCGCCTGCCGGTCCAGATCCGGGCCACACAGCGGGATCGCCCACCCCATCCGGCGAGCCCGTGACGACCACGACTGCGCAAACCGGATGGTCGCCAGGCGACTTCACCGACGACCAACTTTTGGCCCGGATCGGCGCACGCATGATGGCCGCCGCCCGCCGAGTCCTGCGCACGGGATACATCGCCCGGGTGCACCGGGCGAGACCCGGCGACCCGGTGCCCAGTGTGGAACTGCCGACCGCAACCGTGCGCTTCCTCGTACCCGGGGATCTGGGTTTCGCCCGGACCGACGCGGTCGCCGGAGCGCGCGATGACGTCCTGGCCCTGGCCGTCTGGGCATTCCGCGAAGCGGACGCGTCCTCCCGATCCGACGTCGACGCGCAAGTGCAGGTAGGCGGCACCGCGGCCGCCACCGACAGCCCGGCCCTGGACGCCGCCATAGCCCTCACGAACGTGGTCCTCCGCGAAGGCGCCGTCCACGTCGGCGCGGGAATAACGGCGGAGGTCACCGCGGTCCGCCGCGCCCTGGAAGCCGCCCGGATGCGATGGCCCCTCCTCGCGGTCGATGATCTCGTCGCTCAGCTGGAGGCCTACCGGGACCGCAGCGCCCGCTACCGACCCGAGGCACTAGCCGATCACCTGGCCGAGCTGCACGCCCGCCACCGTGCGGTGACCAGCACCGCCGAACGCCGAGCTTTGCGGTCCCGGGTGCTCGGGACCGACGAGGCGTCCGAGACCCCGCTACGCCGGGCCCGGCTGGACGGTCTCGGTGCGCGCGTGTCCGCGATCGGTGGCGAGCGAACGGTCGAGATCTTCCTCGCTCACGCCGACAGTGCCACCGTGCTCGTGTTGCGCCGCACCTACGAGACCACTGGCAGCGGGCCCGAGCTTGCCGGCCGGCGGGTGGCCGGCGTCAGCATCGGTGCCCTGGCCGGCGGCGCTGTCGTCACCGAGTCCGCCGCCCGTAGTGCGAGCCGGGCTGTTCGGCTCGGCACCCGGCGGTTGAGCCGCACGGAGGCGATGACGTCGCGGGGTTCCTGGCAGGATCTGCCGCCGGCGCTGATCGCGGACGACCTGGCCGCCCTTTCCGACGAGCTCGATGCGCTGCCGCCCCGCCCGGTCCGGGCCCGGGTCGAGGCTGAGCTGGTACGCGTCATCCCGGTCGCCGAGGTCCACGCAGTCAGCTACGCACCCGGTGCCCAGCGCCTCGATGCCGTCATCGCCGACGCCGCCGGGGTCACCGCCGTGGTGTCCGCCACCCACACGGCCTGTGCTCCGGGCCGGCTCGACAGCATGGCCGCCGCTCTGCGTGGGGAGCTGCGGTTCGTCGCCGGCAGTGTCCGCCGCGCTGGTGGTGGCGTGGTGGTCGACCCGATCGGCTTCGCTCTCGACGGTTCCGTGGTGGTTCCCGACCTTGCCGAGGCCGCTCGCGGAGCTGATCCCGACGACGCTCCGTCTCTCGCCACGGACGCGATCGGTCTGGCCTTGGACGAGGCCGTGGCGTTGCTCGCTGAGCTGGCCCACGTCGGTCTCCAGCATGCGCCCGCCACCATGCCCGGGCGGCTGCGCGCGGCGGCGGGACGGTTGCGCAGGGCTGGGCTGCGCCGGGTCGCGGAGGCTGTCGAAGCCCTGGCCGGCCGGCTCGGACCGGACCCCGGCGACGCGGCCGTCGCGGCCTGGGTCGACGCCCACCTCCGAGTCAATCTGGCGGCCGACATGCGCTGAGCGGCCGAGATGTGTGCGCAAGGCCACCGCGCCATCCCCGCCGACCCGGGCTACATTGCTTCCATGGAATCTACTTCTATGGAAGCAGTCGTTCTCGATGCGCCGGGCCCACCCGAGGCCCTGCACATCCGTCAGCTCCCCATCCCGGTGCCCCGGCCCGGCCAGGTGCTGATCCAGGTCAAGGCGTTCGGGCTGAACCGTTCCGAGCTGCACACCCGGCTCGGCCTCGCCGACGGCGTCACCTTCCCGCGCGTTCCCGGCATCGAGGCCACCGGGGTGGTCGCCGCGGCACCCGGTGGTGAGTTCGCCGTCGGGCAGCAGGTCTTCGCGATGATGGGCGGGATGGGCCGCACCTTCGACGGCGGCTACGCCCAGTTCACCTGCGTCCCGGCGACCCAGGTGATCGCGTTCCGCAGCGACCTGGACTGGGCCACGCTCGGCGCGGTGCCGGAGATGCTGCAGACCGCGTACGGCGCACTGACCGAGGGCCTCGACGCCCAGCCCGGACAGTCCCTGCTCGTCCGGGGTGGCACCTCATCCGTGGGTATGGCCGCCGCGATCATCGCCAAGCGCCGCGGCCTGACCGTGCTCTCCACCACCCGCAACCCCGCCAAGGCCGACGCGCTGCGGGCTATCGGGGTCGACCACGTGCTTCTCGACGACGGTGACGTGGCCGCCCAGGTGCGCGCGATCCTGCCGGACGGTGTGGACAACGCCCTCGAGCTGGTCGGCACGCCGACGCTGCCCGACACCTTGCGTTCCGCCGGCCGGTTCGGGGTCGTCTGCATGGCCGGGATGCTGTCCAACGAGTGGATCGTGCCGGACTTCTATCCCATCGGGTACATCCCGCGGGGCGTCCGGCTGACCGGTTACGGCGGCGACGCCGACGATCTGCCGCCGGCGGTTCTTCAGGACTTCCTCGACGCGGTCGCCGCGGGCGAGGCAGTCGTGCCGCTCGATCGCACCTACCGCTTCGACCAGATCGTCCAGGCGCACGCGGACATGGAGGCCGGCGTCGCCGTCGGCAAGTTCGTGGTGCTGCCGAACGAGCCGGTCTGAAAGAAGCGAGCAGAAGTACGAAATTAGTCGACAGGCTCTTGTGGAGTTCGTCACAGCCGACCTAAGGTCAGGTCGCTCCCGAGATGAACGAGCTCCCCGAGAGAAATGAGCTCCTCGATGTCTGTGAACGTGAGGTGGCCCGTCCTGGCTACCGCCTCCATAGTCGGGTTGGGGCTGGTGTTCGGCGCGGGCGTCCCCGCAAGTGCCGCCCCGGCCGCCCCCGTCGTGACTCGCGCCGGCCTCGATCCCGCCCTCGTCGCCGGCCGCGGCGCGACAGTGGACTTCGTCGAGCAGGAGGCGGAGAACGCCACCTTCACCGGCTCCCGGATCGGCCCGGACCGGGCCGCCTACACCGTGGCCGGTGAGGCCTCCGGGCGTACGGCGGTCAAGCTGACCCCGGGGCAGTACGTCGAGTTCGTCCTGCCCGCCGCGGCCAACGCGATCACGGTGCGCTACAGCATCCCCGACGCCCCCACCGGCGGCGGGATCACCGCACCCCTGAAGATCGCCGTCAACGGCAAGCGGGCCGGCACGATGACCCTGACCTCGCAGTACGCGTACCTCTACAGCCAGTACCCGTTCAGCAACGACCCGACCGCGGACCTGCTGCACCCCGACTGGTGGATCACCGAGTGCGGCTGCGTACCGTCGGCCACCACCCCCACGCCGCAGGTCGAGAAGCCGTTCCGGCCCATGCACTTCTTCGACGAGCAGCGGATGCTGCTCGGCCGCACCTACCGCGCGGGTGACCGGATCCGGCTCACCGCCTCGGCCGGCGCCGCGTGGACGGTCATCGACCTGCTCGACTCGCAGCTCGTCGCCCGCCCGCACGTCAACCTGGTCGCGGCGAACGTGCTGCTCTTCGGGGCCGACCCGACCGGGCGGCGGGACTCCGCCGCCGCGTTCGACAAGGCGATCGCCTTCGCCAAGCGGGCCCGGCTCAAGGTGTACGTGCCACCGGGCACGTTCCAGGTGAACCGGCACATCATCGTCGACGACGTGACGATCGAGGGCGCCGGCAGCTGGCACACGATCATCAAGGGCAAGCAGGTCACGCTGGCTCAGCCCGCCCCGGACGGCTCGGTGCACACCGGCGTCGGGTTCTACGGCAAGGATGCCGCCGACGGTGGCAGCCGCAACGTGCACCTGAAGGGCTTCACGATCGAGGGTGACGTCCGTGAGCGCATCGACACCGACCAGGTGAACGGCGTCGGCGGGGCGCTCAGCGACTCCAGCATCGAGGGCCTGTTCATCCGGCACACCAAGGTAGGCATGTGGTTCGACGGCCCGATGCGCAACCTGCGGATCACCGGCAACGTGATCGTCGACCAGATCGCCGACGCGCTCAACTTCCACACCGGCGTCACGAATTCGGTGGTGCGCAACAACTTCATCCGCAACACCGGCGACGACGGCCTGGCCATGTGGGCGGAGAAGACGACGAACGCGGGCAACACCTTCGACCACAACACCGTGCAGACGCCGACGCTGGCCAACGGCATCGCCATCTACGGCGGCACCGACAACACCGTGTCGAACAACCTGATCGCCGACCCGATCCGCGAGGGCAGCGGCATCCACGTGGGCTCCCGGTTCGGCGCCGAGCCGTTCGCCGGCGACCTGACGATCAAGAACAACACCGTGGTACGGGCGGGCACGTTCGAACTCAACTGGAAGATCGGCCTCGGCGCGATCTGGTTCTACGCCCTCGACAAGAGCATCGACGCCCGGATCCGCGTGACCGGCGACCACTACCTGGACAGCACCTACAACGCGATCATGCTGGTCAGCGACTGGGGCGTGAAGGACCTCTACTCGATCAACGGGGTCGCGTTCCAGGACATCCGGGTCGACGGCACCGGCACCTCGGTGCTCAGTGCCCGGGTGGCCGGCTCGGCCTCCTTCGCCAACGTCGACGCTCGCAACGTGGGTGCCGTCGGTATCAACAACTGCGGCTCGTTCGGTTTCAAGCCGACCGGCTCGGAGTTCACCGTGACCGACGGCGGCGGCAACGACGGCGGCGGC
>NZ_JBEZGQ010000071.1:0-16531 GCF_040650095.1 Actinoplanes sp. NPDC048791
GCCCAGTTCACCGCGGCGGCCGTCCGGGCCGTCCGGGCGAACCGGGCGATCGTGCTGGGCGGCGCCGACCTGCCCTGCGACCGGATGGACTGCGTGGTCCGCGGCGCGGTCGTCGCCCCGCTGACCGGCGCCGACGGGCAGGCCGTGGCCGCGCTGGTGGCGGTGGCCGACGACCAGCCCGCGCCCGGCCTGGTCCAGGCCACCATGGAGACCGCCCGCTGGGCCAGCTCCCAGCTGGCCCTGGCCGAGCTGGACTCCTCCCGCGAACGGCTGGCCCGCGCCGAGGTACGCGCCCTGCGCGCCCAGATCAGCCCGCACTTCATCTACAACGCGCTGACCGCCATCGCCTCCTTCGTGCGCACCGACCCGGAACGCGCCCGCGAGCTGATCCTGGAGTTCGCCGAGTTCACCCGCTACTCGTTCCGCGCGCACGGCGACTTCACCACCCTGGCCGAGGAACTGCGCTCGATCGACCGGTACCTGACCATCGAACGCGCCCGGTTCGGCGACCGCCTCCAGGTCCGTCTGCAGATCGCACCCGAGGTGCTGCCGGTCGGCCTGCCGTTCCTGTGCCTGCAGCCGCTGGTGGAGAACGCGGTCCGGCACGGACTGTCGCGTAAGCCGGGCGTCGGTATGGTGAGCATCGAGGCCCGGGACGCGGGTGCCGAATGCCACATCACGGTCGAGGACGACGGGGTCGGCATGGACCCGGCCGTGCTCGCGGCCGGCATCGCCGAGGCGGTCAACGCCCGCGACGACGACGCCGGGCAGCACGTCGGGCTCTCGAACGTGGACGAGCGGCTGCGCTCGGTGTTCGGCGACCACTTCGGGCTGGTGGTGGAGACCGCGCCGGGCGCGGGGACGAAAGTGAGCATGCGGGTGCCGAAATTCCATCCCGGGGTACGGGCATGAGCCTCGTCGTGCTGGCCGTGGATGACGAGCCGCCGGCCCTGGACGAGCTCGCGTACCTGCTCAACGCCGATGACCGGGTCGCCTTCGTGCACCGGGCCGGCGACGCCACCGAGGCGCTGCGGGTGCTGCGGGATACCGAGGTCGACGCCGTGTTCCTGGACATCCGGATGCCCGGGCTGGACGGCATGGAGCTGGCCCGGATCCTGCACCGGTTCGCCCGGCCGCCGGCGATCGTGTTCGTGACCGCGTACGACGACGGCGCGGTGGACGCGTTCGACCTGGGTGTGACCGACTACGTCCGCAAGCCGGTCCGCTCCGAACGGCTGGGCGAGTCCCTGCGCCGCGTGGCCGGCCTGCGCGCCACCCCGCCCCCGGCACCGGCGAAGCCGCAGGACGAGCCCAGCATCCCGGTCGAGCTGGCCGGCACCACCCGGATGCTGCCCCGCTCGTCGGTGCGCTGGGTCGAGGCGCAGGGTGACTACGCCCGGCTGCACACGGTCGACGCGTCCCACCTGGTCCGGGTGTCGCTGGCGACGCTGGCCGAGCGCTGGGCCGACGCCGGTTTCGTCCGCATTCACAGGTCTTACCTGGTGCAGTTGCGCCTGGTCGCGGAGTTGCGGCTCACCCAATCGGGTTACGTGGTGGCGATCGACGGCGCCGAGCTGCCGGTGAGCCGGCGCCACACCCGGGAGCTGAAGGACAAGCTCATCCGCGCCGCGAAACACGACTGGACCCGCTGAACCCGCGTTACCCCCACCGGATCCACAGGGTTATCCACAAGCCCACAGCGTTATCCCCAGAGTTATCCACAGGCCGATCATCTTCACAGGTTGTCCACAAAGCCACCCCCGCCCCTGCACGACTGATCAATAGGCTGCTCGACGCGGGGCGGACCGGCGGTCACGGGGGCATGCCGGCCTTGCACCGGCCTCGCACGATGCGGGGCGGAGCAGAGGGGGCGCTGTGACGGCAAAGAGGGTCCTCGTGGTCGAGGACGAACGCACCATCGCCGAAGCGGTGGCCGCCCGGCTGCGCGCGGAGGGCTTCGAGGTCGACGTCGCCGGCGACGGCCCGAGCGCGGTCGACGCCGCCCGGCGCACCCGGCCGGACGCGATCGTCCTCGACGTCATGCTGCCCGGCTTCGACGGTCTCGAGGTCTGCCGGCGCATCCAGGCCGAACGCGGTGTGCCGGTCCTCATGCTCACGGCCCGTGACGACGAGACCGACCTGCTGGTCGGCCTGGCGGTCGGCGCGGACGACTACCTGACCAAGCCGTTCTCGATGCGCGAGCTCACCGCCCGGGTGCACGCCCTGCTCCGCCGGGCCGGTCGCAGCTCCACCCCGAGCGAGCCCACCCCGGCGGAGTCACAGCTGCTGCGCTTCGGCGACCTCGAGATCAACCTGGCCGAGCGCCGGGTCCAGCGGGCCGGCGTCGAGGCCAGACTGACCCCCACGGAGTTCGACCTGCTCGTGCACCTGGCCGGCCGGCCCCGCACGGTGCTGCCCCGGGAACGGCTGCTCGCCGACGTGTGGGGCTGGGCCGACGCCTCGGGCACCCGTACGGTCGACAGCCACATCAAGGGCCTGCGTCGCAAGCTGGGCGCCGACCTGATCCGTACGGTCCACGGCGTCGGGTACGCCCTGGAAGTCGAACGATGAACTCCCCGCTGCTCAGCCGCCTGCTGCGCTGGGTGTCGCGGCCGCTGAGCCTGGCCCTCGGCTGGCTGGCGCCGGCGCTCGGCCTGCTGCCCCGCCCACTCGACCCGGTCCGCTCGATCAAGGCGAAGCTGTCGGTGGCACTCGGCCTGGCCGGCGGTGTCGGCCTGCTGATCTTCTGGTGGAGCCTCGACTTCATGCGCGTGGAGCTGTCCTGGTTCGCGATCGCGGTCGCCCTGGGGCTGGTCACCCTCCAGGTGGCGGCGCACGGCACCACGGTCCCGCTGCGAGAGATGACCGACGCGGCCCGGGCGATGGCCCGCGGCGACTACACCCGCCGGGTCCGCGCCACATCCCGCGACGAGATCGGCGAGCTGGCCACGGCGTTCAACCAGATGGCCGCAGACCTGGCCGCGGCGGACAGGCAACGCCGCGAGCTGATCGCCAACGTCTCGCACGAACTCCGCACCCCGATCACCGCCCTGCGCGGCCTCCTGGAGAACATCGTCGACGGCGTCTCCGACGCGGAGCCGGAAACGATGCGCACCGCCCTGACCCAGACCGAACGCCTCGGCCGCCTGGTCACGGAACTGCTCGACCTGTCCCGCCTGGACGCCGGCGTGGTCCCGATGGCCAGCGCACCGATCGACGTCCGAAGCTTCCTGAACGACGTGATCCGCGAAGCAACCGTGAACGCGGACGGCGCCGGTCAGGACGTCCACTTCGTGGTCGCAGCCCCGGCCCTGCGCATAGAAGGCGACCGCGAACGCCTGCACCAGGTCTTCGCCAACCTGCTCGACAACGCGGCCCGGCACAGCCCACCGGGCGGCACGGTCACCGTCCGGGCCGAACGCCACGACGACCACGTGGTGGTGGCGGTGGCGGACGAGGGCGAAGGCATCCCGCCGGCCGACCGCGACCGGGTCTTCGAACGCTTCACCCGAGGCGAACGAGCCAAGGACGGGGGTACGGGGCTGGGACTGGCGATCGCCCACTGGGTGGTCCAGCTCCACGGCGGAACGATCGCGGTCGTCGACCCGGCTCGGCCCACGACCGCCAACCCACCGGGGACGACTGTGCAGGCGCAGCGGCCGGGTTGCCTCATTCATGTGACTTTGCCCTTGCAGCCGGGTCGTCCCTCGCACTCCTGACGCAGTTCGGCTCTCACCCTCCTGGAGGAGGAACTCACCGTGTCCACGAATCAAGCTCCGACGCCCGAGAACGAACCGGCCGGCGCGCCTGATCACTCAGCGGGCGATCAGGCGGCTGCGTCGGCGCCGCCTGCTCCTTCGTCGGCCGCGCCGAGCGACACCAGCTCGACAAGCGACAAGGTCAAGGCTGGGCCTGCCTCGTCGTGGCCGACTCGGGTGGTTCCGCCGGCATCGGCGGCTGCCGCGGCCGCGCCATCGGCTCAGCCAGCGTCGCCAACCGGCGGCTCGGCAGGCGGCAGTCCCGCAGGTAGCCCGGCTGCATCCCCGCTCCCCACCCAAACCGCAGCCTCGGAAACCAGACCCGGCTCGGCAACCGCACCGGGCGGGCCCATCGCCACACCACCGCCTGCTGGGCCGCCGGCTCAGACAAAGCGGGTGGCAACCCCCGAATGGATCCGCGCACAGGCCGCCGGCCAACCCGGCCAACCAGGCCAAGCCGGCGCCCCGGCGAGCCGCACCGCCCTGGCCACCGCCCAGACCAGCCACGCACAACCCGCCCTGGCGACACCCGGCCTCGCACACCAAGGCGCAGCAAAACAAGGCCCGCCACAACAAGGCCCGCCACAACAGGGCCAGGCAAGATCAGGCCCAACGCCGCAGCCACCGAGGCAGCCCGGCTCACCCGGCGCACAACCGGCCGCCATGCAGGTAGCCCAACTGCACGGACCATGGGCCGACGTATCCCTGTTCGGCAACCGCTGGCCCGGCCCCACCCGCCCGGCCTCCCGCGCAACCATCGTCGCCCTCCTGGTCGCCGCCGCCGTGGCCGCCCTGAGCGTCCCTCTCGACCGAGCCGGCGTCGGCTGGTTCGTCACCGCGATCGCCGGCGTCGCCGCCCTGGTCGTCGCCCGCATCGTGCCCGATCCCGAGCCCAGGACCACCGGCCCCGCCCCGCTCGTCCGCCGCGGCCCCCGAACGCTCAGCAACGCCCGCTACTTCTGGTCGTCAGCCACCGTCGCCCTGCTCGCAGTCGGCACGTTCCGGGCCGCGGGCTGGCTGTTCTTCCTCTGCCTGTGCACCGCCGCGATCACCGGCGCGCTGGCCGTAGCCGGTGGACGCTCCCTGCGCGCGATGGTCGTCGCCGTGCTCATGGCTCCACTCGCGAGCTTCCGCGCCCTCCCCTGGGTCCGGCGCGGGTTCACCGCCGTCCGCGCAAAGGGTGGCGGCAAGGGTCTTCGGGTCACCGCCACGATTTCCGTCTCGGTCGCACTTCTTGTTGTCTTCGGATCGTTGTTCGCCTCAGCCGATGCCGCCTTCGCCGATCTGGTCGGCCGGGCGATGCCGGACATCAACGGCGTCACCGTTTTCCGCTGGGTCTTCGTCTTCGTCGTCACCGCGTTCGTCCTCGGCGGCGCCGCGTATCTGCGGGCCGCGCCGCCGGATCTCGACGGGCTGGAGCGGTCCGGTGGTCGTCGGGTCGCCCGGCTCGAGTGGGCGGTGCCGTTGACGTTGCTGGTGCTGCTGTTCGCCATGTTCGTCGCCGTGCAGCTGACCGTCCTGTTCGGAGGGTCGAAGCATGTTCTGGACACCGACGGCCTGACCTACGCCGAGTACGCCCGCGGCGGCTTCTGGCAGCTGCTGGTTGTCACCGGGCTGACGCTCCTGGTTCTCGCCGGGGCAGCTCGCTGGGCTCCGCGGGACACCGGCACCGACCGCGTCCTGATCCGCGTGATCCTCGGCGCGCTCTCCCTGCTCACCCTGGTCGTGGTCGCCTCGGCCACCCATCGCATGGACCTCTACGCCGACACGTACGGCCTGACCCGGCTGCGCCTGCTCGTTTCGCTCTGTGAGTTGTGGCTGGGCCTCGTCTTCGTGCTCATCCTGATCGCGGGCATCCGGCTCACCGCGTTGTGGCTGCCCCGGGCCGTGGTCGCCGCCGGGGTGCTGACATTGCTCGGCCTCGCCGGCGCCAACCCGGACCGGCTGATCGCCGACCACAACGTCACCCGGTACGAGCAGACCGATCGGATCGACACCCGGTACCTGTCGAACCTCTCGGCCGACGCGGTCCCGGCCCTGGACCGGCTGACCGGCGCCAACCGGAACTGCGTGCTCGCCCCGATCGCCGCCGAGCTCAAGCAGAACGAGGACGACTGGCGCGGCTGGAATCTGGGGCGGCATCAGGCCCGGGATCTGCTGGCGCACAAGCCGGCGCCGGCACCGTCAACTTGCCCGGGCGACTACCCCTCGTACTGACCGAGGAGGCAGCCGCGCCCGCCGTGCCGAGGTCGTGTCTTGACATCGGCGCGGCGGCGGCAAGACTGCCGGGCATGGACGGCGACCCGACGGACGGCACCAAGGTACGGCGTACCCGCGTCGTCCTCGGTGAGGCGGCCGCGCGCCGGCCCGCGCCCGACCCCGCCCGGGCCGACCTCGCCGAGCAGACGCCGGTCGGCGAGGCGCTGGTCAAAGGGCTGGTACGGGCCCAGCTGGCGCTCGCCCTGCGACTCTCGCTGGTCGTGGTCACCGGGCTCGGTGCGCTGCCGCTGCTGTTCGCCGTGGCGCCCGCGGTCGGCCGGGCCAAACTGCTCGGCGTCAACCTGCCCTGGCTGCTGCTCGGCCTGCTCTCCTTCCCGTTCCTGATCGGGGTCGGCTGGGCCTACGTGCGCTGGGCCGAACGCAACGAGCAGGACTTCACCGCCGTCATCAACAGGCCGGAAGGGTGAACCCGTACGTCGTCCCGGGGCTGATCCTGGTCGTGGCGATCACGGTCGGGATCGGCGCGTACGGGCTGCGCTTCGCCCGTACCACCTCCGACTTCCTGGTCGCCTCCCGTTCGGTCAGCCCCAGCTGGAACGCCGCCGCGATCAGTGGCGAGTACCTCTCCGCCGCGTCCTTCCTCGGCGTCGCCGGCCTGGTGCTGCGCTACGGCGTCGACGTGCTCTGGTATCCCGTCGGGTTCGCGGCCGGCTATCTCGCCCTGCTGCTGTTCGTCGCCGCCCCGCTGCGCCGTTCGGGTGCGTTCACCCTGCCGGACTTCTGCCAGGTGCGGCTGCGGTCGCCGGTGCTGCGCCGGCTCGCCACCGTCTTCGTCGTCTTCATCGGCTGTCTCTACCTGGTGCCGCAGCTGCAGGGCGCCGGCCTGACGTTCACCACGGTCACCGGCGGCCGGTACGAGTGGGGTGCGCTGCTCGTGGGCCTGGTCGTCACCGCCAACGTGGCGCTGGGCGGGATGCGGGCGATCACCTTCGTGCAGGCGTTCCAGTACTGGCTGAAGCTGACCGCTCTGGCCGTACCGGTGATCTTCCTGGTAATGCAGTGGCAGTCGGACGGGCGCCCGGCCGTGACGCCCCCGGCCGGCCCGACGTTCTCGGCGACCACGACCGTGACCTTCACCGATGCGGCGACCCTGACGCTGCCCGACGGCTCGCAGAGCCGGGTCGTCGAGGGCGAGGAGCGCACCTTCGCGGCCGGTGAGGCCGTGCCCGAGGTCAGCTCCGTCGACGACAACCGCGGCGCCGGCTGGCTGCTGCCCGGCGGTGACAGCACGCTCTTCGCCACCTATTCGCTGATCCTCGCCACGTTCCTGGGCACCATGGGTCTGCCGCACGTGCTGGTCCGCTTCTACACCAACCCGGACGGCGCCTCGGCCCGGCGCACGACCCTCGTGGTCCTCGCCCTGGTCGGCTGCTTCTACCTGCTGCCCACCCTGTACGGCGTCCTCGGCCGGATCTACACCCCGCAGCTGCTGATGACCGGGCGCACCGACGCCGTGGTCCTGCTCCTGCCCGAGGCGGCACTCGGCGGCGGACATCTGGGCCAGTTCCTCGGCGCCCTGGTCACCGCGGGCGCCCTGGCCGCGTTCCTGTCCACCTCGTCGGGCCTGCTCACCAGCGTCGCCGGGGTGGTCTTCACCGACATCCTGCACGCCGACCGGGGTGGTTCCGTGCGGGACTTCCGGCTGGCCACCGTGCTCGCCGCCATCGTGCCGATGGCGCTGTCGATCTACGTCGCCAACATGGACGTCTCGCGGGTGGTCGGGCTGGCCTTCGCCGTGGCCGCGTCGAGTTTCTGCCCGCTGCTCGTGCTCGGCATCTGGTGGCGGGGGCTCACCGATGTCGGCGCGGTGGCGGGGATCCTGGCCGGCGGCGGGGCCGCGATGGCCGCGGTGCTGATCACGGTGCTGGGCCCGCCGCTGTCCGGCTGGCCGGCGCAGCTGATCGAGCAGCCCGCGGCCTGGACGGTGCCGCTGGCCTTCCTGGTCATGGTGGTCGGTTCGCTGCTGAGCAAGCGCCGGGTGCCGGCCGACATCGGGGCGACCATGCTGCGGTTGCACGCCCCGGAGTCGCTTCGTCTCTGAGGATCACCCTTAACAATATTTAAGAAACTTGTCTGAACTCTTCGCGGCGACCGCCCCGTAGCTAACGATGCTGCAACGGGGCAGCCGGACGAACGCGAAGGAGCGCTGCATGTACCGCAGGAACAGGATGAGCGGCCGGGCCCGGAAACTGCTGATCGGCGTGGCGGCCGCGACACTGGCCGGCGGGGCGTTCGCGGTGAGCACCGGCATGAGCAGCGCGGGCGAGAACTGCGCGGGCCTGGACGGCGCCCTGCGCAACAACCTGGACTTCATCGCCGGCCAGCGAGCCAACCCGGACGCCCTCTCGGACGCGCGCATCGCCAACCGGCAGGCCGTCGTCGACCTGATCAACCAGCGCCGCGCGACCGCCGGCTGCACCGGCAACGTGCAGGCCGCGCCTACGAAGGCACCGACCAAGGCACCCACCAAGGCACCCACAAAAGCACCGACCAAGGCACCGGCCCAGGCCCCGACCAACGCCACCCCGCCAAAAGCCGGCGACGTCGTCTGCAAGGGCTCGACCGTGACCCTGTCCGGTGAGGCCGGCGCCCCGGCGGCGTCCAGCGGCACGTTCCCGATCGGCACCACGCTCAAGGTGACGAACCTCGACAACAACAAGAGCATCACCGTCAAGGTGGCGACCCCGTCGGGCAGTTGTGTACTGCTCAACAACGCCGCCTTCGAGGAGGTCCGCGAGGCGGGCAAGTTCCTCATCCGGCGCGCCGTGATCGAACGGGTGGGCTGAACGGGGGTCCACCCTTTCCAGGTGTGACAAGTGGCCCGGACCATCCGCAGGGGTGGCCCGGGCCGCTTACCAACCGTTAGGTTCGGGGGCATGACGGTTCCCCACCAGCGCCTGAGCCCGGATCCGGCGCTCGCGCTGCGTGGTCTCGTCAAGCGGTTCGACACCAAGCTGGCGGTCGCCGGCATCGATCTTGACGTGCCGGCCGGCTCCTTCTTCGGCCTGCTCGGCCCCAACGGCGCCGGCAAGACCACCACCCTCTCGATGGCCGTCGGCCTGCTGCGGCCCGACGCGGGCCAGGCCCGGATCCTGGGGTACGACGTGTGGGCCGACCCGTCCGCGGCGAAGGCCCGGATCGGCGTGCTGCCCGACGGCGTACGCCTCTTCGACCGGCTCACCGGCACCGAGCTGCTGGCGTACCACGGGCTGTTGCGCGGGATGGACGCCGACGTCGTCGATCAGCGTTCCGCCGAGCTGCTGGACGTGCTGGCCCTGGGCGCCGACAACCGCACCCTGGTCGTCGACTACTCGGCGGGCATGAAGAAGAAGATCGGCCTGGCCTGTGCCATGTTGCACGCGCCCCGGCTGCTGGTGCTGGACGAGCCGTTCGAGGCGGTCGACCCGGTGTCCGCCGCGTTGATCCGCGACATCCTGCAGCGTTATGTCTCCGGCGGCGGCACGGTCGTCTTCTCCAGCCACGTCATGGCCGTGGTCGAGCGGCTGTGCAGCCACGTCGCGATCCTCGCCGACGGCTCGATCCGGCTGGGCGGCACGCTCGCCCAGGTCCGCGGCGAACGCTCGCTGGAGGACGTCTTCGTCGAGGTCGTCGGCGGCCGGACAGCAACCGGGTCGGAACTCGCGTGGCTGTAGGCGTCCGGCACTTCGTCAAACTGAAGCTGCGCATCACCGCGAACGGCCTGCGGGGTCAGACCTGGCGGGTGGCCCTGTTCGTGCTCGGCGCGGTCCTCGCCGCGTGCGCCGCCGTCGGCGGGTACGCCCTGTTCAGCCTGCCCGGCCTGCTCGGTGAGCAGCGGGCTGCCGAGGTGGCCCTGCCGTTGGCCGGCGGTCTGCTCGTGCTGGGCTGGCTGTTCCTGCCGCTGGTCTTCTTCGGCGTGGACGAATCCCTCGATCCCGCCCGTTTCGCGCTGCTGCCGTTGCCCCGGCGCACGCTGATCCGGGGCCTGTTCGTCGCGTCGCTGGCCGGGGTGCCGGCGCTGGCCACGTTCGCCGGGACGCTGGGCATGGTCGACTCGGCGGCCCGGCTCGGCGGGCCGGGGGCCGCCCTGGTGCAGTTCGTCGGCGTGGTGACCGGCATCCTGCTCTGCGCGGCGATCAGCCGGTCGCTGACCAGCGCCTTCGCGACAGCACTGCGGTCGCGGCGGGCCCGTGATCTGGCCACCGTGCTGCTGGCCTGTGTCGCCGCGCTGCTCGGGCCGCTGCAACTGGCCGCGCTCGCCGGGGCCGAGAACGCCGACTGGACCGGCGTCGCCCGGGTCGCCGACGTCGTCGCCTGGACGCCGTTCGGGGCGCCGTACAGCATGGGTCTGGATGTGGCCGCGGGCCGGCTGTGGGCCGTACCGGTGAAGCTTGTCCTGGTCCTGGCCACGATCGGCCTTTTGCTGTGGTGGTGGTCGGCGACCCTCGAACGCGCGATGCTCGGCTCGGTCGGCCGGTCCGGCCGGCGGGAGCGGGCGGCCTCGGCGCGCAAGCCGGTCGCCCAGCTCGTGCCCGGCTGGCTGCCCCGCACCCGGTTCGGCGCGCTGACCGCCCGCGAGATGCGGTACTGGTGGCGCGAGACGCGGCGGCGGGCCAGCCTCATCACCTTCAGCGTGGTGGGCATCTTCCTGCCGGTCTTCATCGGCGTGAGCAGCGGCACCGCCGGCGCCCCGACCGGCATGCTGATCTTCGTCGGTGCGCTGGCCGCGGTGAGCCTGGCCAACCAGTTCGGCTTCGAGGGCAGTGCCTACGCGGCCAACGTCGTGGCCGGCGTCCCCGGCCGGCTCGAGCTGACCTCGCGGGTCGCCGGCTTCTCCGTGTACGTGGTCCCGTCGCTGCTGGTGATCGCGATCGTGGTGGGGGTCGCCGTAGGCCGCCCGGAGACGATCCCCGCCCTGGTCGGCATGCTGGCCGCGGCGTACGGCGTCGGCCTCGCCCTGGTCCTGCCGATCTCGGTCCGGGTCGCCTACGCACTGCCCGACACGGCCAACCCGTTCGCCCTGTCCTCGGGCGGCGGCATGGCCAAGGGTCTGCTGACCTTCGCGGCCCTGTTCGGCGCGGCGCTGATCACCGTGCCGATGCAGCTCGTCGCGTTCCTGGCCCACGACGTCTGGCTGTGGGTGGGCCTGCCGCTGGGCCTGGTCTACGGCGCCGGCGCCCTGCTGCTCGGGCTCCACCTGGCCGGTCCGATGCTGGACAGGCGGATGCCCGAGCTGCTGGCCACGGTGACCGCACGTCAGTAGAGAGTGCCCATCGCCACCCGTACCTCTTGCAGGGTCTGGTCCGCGACGGCGTTGGCCCGCGCGTTGCCGGTCCGCAGCACCTCCCGCACCAGACCCGGTTCCTGCGCGTACGCGGCCCGCCGCGCCCGCATCGGCGCAAGGAACTCGTTGACCGCCTCGGTGACCGTCCGTTTCAGGGCGGCGGCCCCGGCGGCACCGATCGTCGCGGCCACCTCGTGCGGGTCCTGGTCCAGGCAGAGCGCGGCCAGTTGGACGAGCCCGGACACCTCCGGCCGCGCCTGCGGGTCGAAGGTGATGTGCCGGTCGGCGTCGGTCTTGGCGCCACGGATCAGCCGCGCGGTCTCGTCCGCGGTGGCCGACAGGGCGATCGCGTTGCCCCGGCTCTTGCTCATCTTCGTCCCGTCGGTGCCCAGCAGCAGCGGCGCGGTGCCCAGCAACGCCTCGGGCACCGGGAAGACCGGCCCGTAGCGCTCGTTGAACCGCCGGGCCACCGTCCGGGTGACCTCGACGTGCGGCAGCTGGTCCTGGCCGACCGGCACCAGGTTGCCCTTGCAGAACAGGATGTCGGCGGCCTGATGCACCGGGTAGGTGAACATCAGCCCGCTGACCGAGCTCTGCCGGGAGTGCGCGATCTCGTCCTTGACGGTCGGGTTGCGTTGCAGCTCGGGCACGCTGACCAGGCTGAGGAACGGCAGGACGAGCTGGTTGAGGGCCGGCACCGCGCTGTGGGTGAAGATCGTCGCCCGGTCCGGGTCGAGCCCGGCGGCGAGATAGTCGAGGATCAGCCCCTCGACCGTGGGCACCAGCCGTTCAGCGACGTCGCGGTCGGTCAGCACCTGGTAGTCGGCGACCACGACGACCAGGTCGACGCCGCTCTGCTGGAGGCGGACCCGGTTGCGCAGGGTGCCGAAGTAGTGGCCGAGGTGCAGCGGACCGGTGGGCCGGTCACCGGTCAGCACGCGGAAGTCGCCGGGCCGTGCGGCGATCCGGTCCTCGAGACTCAGTGTCTGGGTGATCATCTCTGTCTCCCTGGGAGGTCGTGGACGACCCGGGAAACACAGAACGGGCCGTCCGATGGGACGGCCCGCGCGTGCGGAAGTGGCGGCCGTCGCTAGGACGGGCGCCAGCTCTGCGGGCACGCGGTGTTCACGCGACCGATATTACCGCTGCGGGCGGCACAATGTTTCCCGTGAAACCTGTCGAGCCCGGCGCGCACATCCACTCCAGTGACCCGTTCGCCACCCCGGAGCAGGACAAGTCCGCGGTGCGGCGGCTGCGCGGGCGGCTGGCCGCGCCCGTCACGCTCTGGACCGCGCCCGGACCCGCCGGTCTCACCGTCTCGTCCATGCTGGTCGCCGACGGGGAGCCCGGCCGGGTGCTGGGACTGGTCGACGAGGAGAGCGACTTCTGGGACGCCGTCTCGGTCGCCGGTCGTTTCGCCGTCACCCCGCTCGGGCCCGGCGACCAGCAACTGGCCGACCGTTTCGCCGGCCTGATGCCCGCCCCGGGCGGCCTCTTCGCCGGCGACGACTGGACCGAGACGGACTACGGCCGGGTGCCGGCGGGCGCGGGCACGTGGGCGGGCTGCCGGCTGGACGGGCAGCGACCCTACGGCTGGGGCCTGCTGGTGGAAGCGACGATCGAGGCGATTCAGCTCGATGACGCCGGGCTCGTCCCTTTGCTCCACTTCCGCGGCAGGTACCGCGGGCTCGACCGGTAAGCGCAACAGGGGCGCCGCTCGGCGCACCTGACGACCGGCAGCCAGTGATCGCCACCACTGCTTCGTACGGTGCGGAAAAGACCCGCCCCCACGAAGGTGGTGAGCCACGTTGACAACCGAAACGACCCCGACCGAGAAGTATCTCGAGGTCCAGCGATCCGATGAATTCGCCGGGTTGCGCCGCAAGCTGCGCAACTTCATTTTCCCCGTGACCGTCGCGTTCTTCCTCTGGTACGCGCTCTACGTCCTGCTCTCGGCGTACGCCCGGGGCTTCATGTCCGTGAAGCTCATCGGGAACATCAACGTCGCGCTGCTGCTCGGCCTGCTGCAGTTCGTCTCGACGTTCGTGATCGCCTGGTACTACTCCCGGTTCGCGGCCCGGCAGATCGACCCGACCGCCGACAAGATCCGTGAGGACCTGACGGCCGGTGCCGCAGCCCGCGGTGCGGCGACGCCCGCCGCCCGCGCGGACGACGCCCCCGAGACCGACACGGAGGCGGCCAAGTAATGGAACCCCACCTCTACCTCGCGGCCGAGGCCACCTCCTCGACGAGCCGCACCCTGACCATCACGCTGTTCCTGATCTTCGTCGCGATCACCCTGGCCATCACCATCTGGGCGAGCCGGCAGACCAAGACGGCGACCGACTTCTACGCCGGTGGCCGGTCGTTCTCGGGCTTCCAGAACGGCATGGCGATCGGCGGCGACTACATGTCGGCGGCCTCGTTCCTGGGCATCGCCGGCCTCATCGCCCTGTACGGCTACGACGGCTTCCTGTACTCGATCGGCTTCCTGGTCGCCTGGCTCGTCGCGCTGCTGCTGGTGGCCGAGTTCCTGCGCAACTCGGGCCGGTACACGATGGCCGACGTGCTGGCGTTCCGGATGCGTCAGCGCCCGGTGCGTACGGCGGCCTCCGTCTCCACCATCGTGGTGTCGATCTTCTACCTGATCGCCCAGATGGTCGGCGCCGGTGCGCTGGTCAGCCTGCTGCTCGGGATCAAGCCGGGCACCACGTTCCTGGGCATGGACGCCGACACCGCGAAGATCGCCACGATCATCCTGGTCGGCGCGCTCATGATCGTGTACGTCGTGGTCGGCGGCATGAAGGGCACCACGTACGTGCAGATCGTCAAGGCGTTCATGCTGATGACGGGCGCCCTGCTGATGGTCCTGCTGGTGCTGGCGCACTACAAGTTCAACCTGTCGTCGCTGCTCGGTGACGCCGCCGAACAGTCCGGCAAGGGTTCCGCGTTCCTGGAACCCGGGTTGCGGTACGGCGTCGAGACAGCCGGTGATGCGGCGAAGACGTTCTACAGCAAGATGGATCTGCTGTCGCTCGGCATCGCCCTGGTGCTCGGCACGGCCGGCCTGCCGCACATCCTGACCCGGTTCTACACCGTGCCGACCAGCAAGATCGCCCGCAAGAGCGTGCTCTGGGCGATCGGCATCATCGGCACGTTCTACCTGTTCACCCTGGCCCTGGGCTTCGGCGCGGCGGCTCTGGTGGGCGGCAAGGCGATCACCGCCCAGGACAAGGCCGGCAACACGGCCGCGCCGCAGCTGGCGCAGGCGCTGGGCATCGACTACTTCGGTGGTGACACGGGCGGCGCGGTGCTGCTCGCCATCATCGCGGCGGTCGCCTTCGCCACCATCCTCGCGGTGGTGGCCGGCCTGACCCTGGCGTCGTCGTCGAGCGTGGCGCACGACTTCTACGCCAGCGTCATGAAGCGCGGCCAGGCGTCGGAGCGCGACGAGGTACGGGTCGCCCGGATCTCGGCGTTCATCATCGGCGCCATCGCGATCCTGCTGTCGATCTTCGCCCAGAGCCTGAACGTGGCCTTCCTGGTGGCGCTCGCCTTCGCGGTGGCCGCCTCGGGCAACCTGCCGGCGATCCTCTACAGCCTGTTCTGGAAGCGGTTCAACACTTCCGGGGCGCTGTGGGCCATCTACGGCGGTCTGCTCTCCGCCGTGGTGCTGGTGTTCTTCTCGCCCGTCGTCTCCGGCTCGCCGACGGCGATGTTCCCGGACAGCGACTGGCACTGGTTCCCGCTCAGCAACCCCGGCATCATCTCGATCCCGATCGGCTTCCTCTGCGGCTGGATCGGCACGGTGATCTCGAAGGAGACGGACGCGGACAAGTACGCCGAGCTCGAGGTGCGGTCGCTGACCGGCTTCGGCGCTCACTGACGGACAGGCAGTACGGCCGGGGCCGACGTGCGAAATGCGCGTCGGCCCCGTTCGCTTAGAGTGTCGTCCATGTCAGTGCAACAGCGGTACGGCGCAGGCCATCGGATTCTCGTCAGCGGCGGCGCCGGCTTCGTGCCGTCCCACGTCGTCGACGCTCTCGTGGACCGGGGCTGCACCGTCGTGGCGATCGACAACTTCGTCACCGGGGCCAAGGAGAACGTGGCCCACCTGGCCGGCGAGCCGCGCTTCACCCTGATCGAGGCCGACCTCGTCCAGGGCCTGCCCGCGCACCCGGCGATGGCCGAGCGCTTCGACGCCATCCTGCACATGGCGTCCCCGGCCAGCCCCACCGACTTCGCCAAGCTGCCGCTGGAGATCCTCAAGGTCGGCTCGGTGGGCACGCTCGCGCTGCTCGACCGGGCGGTCGCGGACGCGGCGCGCTTCCTGATGGCGTCGACCTCCGAGGCGTACGGCGACCCGCTGGTGCACCCGCAGCCGGAGTCGTACTGGGGCAACGTCAACCCGATCGGTGTGCGGTCGGTCTACGACGAGTCCAAGCGGTTCGCCGAGGCGGCCACGATGGGCTACCACCGCTTCCACAACCTCTCCACCGCGATCGTGCGCATCTTCAACACGTACGGCCCGCGGATGCGCCCCGACGACGGCCGGGCCATCCCCACCTTCATCAGCCAGGCGCTGCGCGGTGCCCCGATCACCGTGCACGGCACCGGCGCCCAGACCCGGTCGATCACCTACGTCGACGACCTGGTCCGCGGCATCCTGCTGCTGCTCGACTCGGACGAGACCGGCCCGATCAACTGCGGCACCGAGCACGAGCTGACCATGCTCGAGCTGGCCGAGCTGATCGTGCGGCTGTGCGGCAGCGACTCGAAGATCGATCTGGTCGAGCGGATGGCCGACGACCCGGAGAAGCGCCGCCCGGACCTGACCCTGGCCCGCACCCTGCTCGGCTACGAACCGCAGGTCGGGCCGGAAGAGGGCCTGCGCCGCACGATCGACTTCTTCAAGGGCTGAGCATTTCGCCACGGTAGTGAACGTTTCACGAACAGTAATTGTCTCCTCCCTTCGTGCCGCGCCAGTGTCGATGCACGCTATGCCCGGTTCCGGGTACGTAACCTGAAGTCATGTCTGCGACCACGTCCCCTTGGGGTAGCTCCTCCGGCCGGGCTTCCGTGCCGGGCTCGATGAGCCGGGCCTCGGTGCCCGGCTCGGGCCGCGTCGGCGGCGGCGGTCCCGCATCGGCCCGCGCCGGTGTGCCGCGTGGTTACGACGACTGGCCGCCGCGCGGCTCGGGTGGCGGCCCCGGGGGTCCGGGCGGGGCGC
>NZ_JBEZGQ010000072.1:0-16518 GCF_040650095.1 Actinoplanes sp. NPDC048791
TGGGCGCCCACTTCCAAGCCACCCTCGACCTCGTCGAAATGCTCGACTGGCTCCGCGCCGTACCCGACGGCCTTGATCTAAGAGACAGAACCTAGTCGTATCGGTACCTGGGTGGCCGTCGTGGTGGTGTTCGGCGGGCTGGCTGTGGTCGGCGGGCTCAACTGGGAGGGCTGGGACGGCCGGCGACCCGACGTCACCGGCCCCCGGCTGCTGGCCGAGGGCACGACCGGCGGCGCGAAATGGTCGGTGGTCCAGGTCCGGGAACGCACCTGGGGCGACTGCCTCTACCTGCGCCAGGGTGGCGCGACCGTGGAACGCACCTGCACCGAGTCCGGAGTCCTGCAGCACTACGAGCTCAGCGTCCGCACGCTCCGCGGCACCACCGCCCCGATCCTGTTCGGCATGCTTCCCGCGGCGGCTGCCCGGGCCGAGGTGGCCGCGGACGGCGGCGATATTCAGGACCGGTTCCGTAAGGCCGGCCTGGTGCCTCTCGAGGTCCGCAGCTTCGGCGGATCCGGGCGCTTCGTGGTGCAGGCGGCACCACCCGGCCCGGACTGGGCCGGCAGGAACTCGGTGCCGATCGGCGTCCGAGACGCGGCCGACCGGCCACTCACCCCCCGCGACCGCCGCCCCCGGTAGGCTCCCGTGCCCGCTCGTGGACCTTCACCCCCGGACGGCCGGCCTGCGCTTGGCCTGTTGGATCTGCTCGTAGACGTGGGTCCGCAGCTGGGTGAACCGGGGCAGGGCCCGCGTGGTGAGCTGATCGCGCTCCGCCGGGAGGTCGATCACGAGGTCCTCCTGCACCCGGGTCGGTGAGTTCGACAGGACGAGGACACGCTGGCCCAGATACACCGACTCGTCGATGTCGTGCGTCACGAAGACCGTCGAGATCCCGCGGGTCGCGTGCAGCTCGCGTACGAGATCCTCCAGGTCTGCCCGGGTCTGAGCGTCCACCGCGGCGAAGGGCTCGTCCATGATGAGCACCTCGGGCTGGTACGCGATGGCGCGGGCGATCGCCACGCGTTGCTGCATTCCGCCGGAGAGCTGCCACGGATGGCTACGCGTGGCCTCGGGCAGCCCGACCGCCTCGATGGCGTCGGTGACTATCCGGTCGCGTACGGCGCGGGAGAGCTTCTTGTGGCGCAGCGGCAGTTCGACGTTGCCCCGGACCGTCAGCCACGGGTACAGGCTGCGGCCGTACTCCTGAAAGACCACGGCCATGGCCGGGCTCGGACCCGTCACCGGCGATCCGTCCATCTCCATGCGGCCGCTCGTCGGCCGGAGCAGTCCGGCCAGGCATTTCAGGAGCGTGGTCTTTCCGCATCCGGACGGCCCGACGATGCACACCAGCTCGCCGTGATTCATCGTGAAACTGAGGTCCCCGATCGCCTCGACGTCGCCCGTGGTGGTGGCATAGACCTTCCGCAGGTGCTCGACCCGCAGCAGAGGGCTCCCGTCAGGCACGGGTGATCTCCTTCATTCCGTGGTACCAGCGCAGCAGGTGGCGCTCGGCGAGACCGAAGAGCACGGCGAGGGCGACGCCGATGAGGCCGAGCAGGAGGATGCCGCTCCACATCTCGGCGATGAGATAGTTCCGCTGGAAGTAGGCGATCCGGTAGCCGAGGCCGGAGGACGACGCGAACATCTCCGAGATGACCATGAGGATCAGGGCCACCGAAAGCGCTTGCCGTGCGCCGGTCATGATGCGCGGACTCGCCGCCGGGAGCACCAGCAACCACAGCCGTTCCCACCGGGAGATCCGGAACGAGTCCGCGGTTTCCACCATCACGCTGTCGGTTGCCCGCACGCCCTCGATCGTGTTCAGCAGGATCGGCCAGATCGCACCGGACACGATGACGACCACCTTCATCGTGTCGGTGATGCCGAGCAGGAGCATCGCCACCGGGATCAGCACCGGCGGCGGAATCGCCCGGAAGAACTCCAGCAGGGGTTCGAGGGTTTCGCGCAGCCGGCGGGACCGGCCGATCGTGACACCGGCGGCGACGCCGAGAATGATCGACACGACGATGCCGAGGGCGAGCCGGTAAAGGCTCGGCAGGACGTCGTCGACGAACGCCGGGCCGATCCAGACCTGCCGGAACGCGTCGAGGATCGGGAGCGGACCGACGAAGAACCGGTTCGTCGAGGTGGTCGACCAGACGCCCCAGAGCACCACGGTCAGGAAGGGAAGCCCGAAGGCGAACAGAAGGTTCGCGGCGGTCCTGGCGCCGGGGCCGCGTGGACGCGTGGTCATCAGGCCTCCTCCGAGCGCACCGACTGGTGCCAGGCCAGCGATCGGCGTTCGACGAAGCGGAACACGACGTTCACCAGGAGACCCAGAATTCCGGTGACCACGACCAGGCCGTACAGGCCGACAGCGTCTCCCGCGGAGCGGGAGAGCTCGATCGAGCGCCCGATGCCGGGATTGCCGATCACCATCTCCGCGGTGATGGCCAGGATGAGGGCGACCGCCGCGGCGAGCCGCAGACCTGTCATCAGGTACGGCAGAGCGGTCGGCAGCACGAGATATCTCAGCCGCTCGCGACGGGTGAGACCGAAACTCCGGGCGGTGTCCCGCGCCACGGTGTCGATGTCGGCGACACCGTAGATGACCTGCACGAAAACCTGCCAGAACGCGGCGTAGACGATGATGACGAGCGCGGCGCGCATCTGCAGGCCGAACATCAGGACGGCCAGGGGGATCAGCGCGACCGACGGTACGGGCCGCAGGAACTCGACCATCGTGTGTGTCGCGCGACGCAGGAACGGCACCATCCCGACCGCTGTGCCCAGCACGACCGCGGCGAGCGTCGCCAACGCCAGCCCGATCGCCCACGAGGTCATGGTGAGTCGGAGCCGCCGCCAGAAGGCCAGGTCTCGGGTCTCCTGGAAGAGCCAGGCGAACACGTCCGTGGGGTACGGCAGGTACTGCGGGTCCACCAGCCCCAGCATCGGGATCAGTTGCCAGACGACGGCGAACCCGAGCAGGCCGATGGCGCCCAGCAGAACCTTGCGCACTGCCGGCTACTGCTGCTGGATGAGGCGGTCGAAGTCGGGCTGCCGTTCGAGCACGCCGTACTTCTGGGCCAGGGTCGCCAGTTGCTCCAGGCCGGCCCGGTCGAGCTGCCACCCGAAGGCCGGCAGCCGTACGGAATCGGCGACCGCGTCCGGCAGCTTGAGGTTGTCCTTGATGGCCTGACGAAGGCTCGCCTCGTTGGCCGGATCCTCGGCCCAGGTGAGCGTTTCCTTCATGGCCGTGGAGAAATTGGTGACCAGCGCGGCGTCGGAGTCTCGCAGCTTGTTCGACGTGATCGTCGTGAGGGTCGCGAGGCCGGGGATCGTGGCTTGATACGGCGCGACCACCACTTTGTCGCCGCGCTTGCGGAGCTGGGTGATGAACGGTTCGGTCACCCAGGCGGCGTCGATGTTGCCGGCCTCGAGCTGGGCCGGGGCGTCCGGGAAAGCAACCTCGACAAACTTGACCTTGGCCGGGTCGCCGCCGTCCTTCTCGACCGCTGCCATGATCGTGACATCGCCGGCCGCACCGAGGCTGTTGACGGACACTTTGCGTCCCGCGAGCTGGGCCGGCCGGGTGATGCCGGATTTCGCCGAGGCCACCACCGCATTGATGTCGTCACCGTCGGCGTAGGACGATGCATAGTTGCCGACGATCACGACACCGAGGTTCTGCAGATCGGCCCGGAACGGACCGAACGGCTGGCCGATGGCGAAATCGATGTCACCGTTGATCAGCGCCGGAATGGCCTGCGCGCCGCCCTGTGCGGGCAGGACCTCCACCTCGAGTCCTTGCTTGCGGAAGGTGCCCGCCTTGATGCCGGCCCACAGCGCGGCGGTCTCACTGATGGGCAGGGCCGCCACGCGGACCTTGCGCAGTCCGCTGCTGGCCCCGGCGGACGGAGTGGTGGCATCGGAATCCGTGCACCCGGTCAGGGTGAGCACGATGCCGGCGAGGACAGCAAGGGCGGTGATCTTCTTCATGACGAGCCCTTCCGTGGGCGACGTTGGCACACCCGGAGAAGTCGACGTGGCCGGCGCGGCGATGGCGCCGGGGGACCGCGCTGATCAGCGTCGGGCAGAAGGCATAGATTGTCAAGAATGTAATTCGGGCCCCGGCACAACGATTCCGGTAGCGCCGACTTTGTTGCCGGAAACCCTTGACGCGGCGACACTTTTGTCACAAAACTGTGCCATTGGTGGGTGTGGCGAAAGGAGCGACGACGTGGCGATCGTGATCGCGGGCGCCGGTATCGGTGGCCTCACCGCCGCGCTCAGCCTGCATCAGGCCGGATTTCGTGACATCGCCGTCTATGAGCGCGCGACCGCGCTGGGCCCGCTCGGCGTCGGGATCAATCTGCTTCCGCACGCCGTCCGTGAGCTCACCGAGCTGGGCCTCGGCGAACGCGTGGAAAGGCTGGGCGTCGCGCCCGGCACGCTGGCCTATTACAACCGGCACGGGCAGCCGATCTGGAGCGAGCCGCGCGGCCTGGCCGCCGGATACCGCTGGCCGCAGCTGTCTGTGCACCGCGGGCGGTTCCAGCTGGAACTTCTCGCGGTGGTGCGGGAACGGCTGGGTGCCGGCGCGGTGCGCACCGGGCACCGGCTCGTCAGCGCCGGCGACGGCGTCGCGCGCTTCGAGACAGCCGCCGGGGAGGTCAGCGTGGAGGGCGACCTGATCGTCGGGGCGGACGGCATCCACTCGGCGCTGCGCCGGCAGCATCAGCCCGGCGAAGGACCACCGGTCTGGAACGGGCTCACCCTGTGGCGAGGGACGGCGCGGGCACCCGGATTCCTGGACGGGCGAACCATGATCATGGCGGGGGACGGGGAACAGAAGTTCGTCGCGTACCCGATCGGTCCTGACCTGATCAATGTCGTCGCGGAGCGACGCGGTCCCGGTTTCGCCGGGACGGACGCGGACTGGAATCAGCCGGTCGATCCCGCGCCGATCATCTCGCTCTTCCAGGAGTGGCGTTTCCCGTGGCTCGATGTGCCGGCGCTGCTGAGCGCCACCGACGAGATCCTGGAATACCCCATGGTGGACCGGGATCCGATCGACAGGTGGACCCACGAGAACACGACGCTGCTGGGGGACGCGGCGCACCCGATGTATCCGAACGGCTCCAACGGGGCGTCGCAGGCGATCCTGGACGCCCGGACGCTCGCCTTCCACCTCGCCACCGCGCCGGCGGTCCGGCAGGCGCTCGACGCCTACGAGGCCGACCGGCGTCCCGCGACCACCGCGCTGGTGCTGAGCAACCGGCGACAGGGCCCGGAACACGTGATGGTGCTCGCCCACGAGCGCGCGCCGGCCGGCTTCGACCACATTCACGACGTCATCCCGCCGGACGAGCTCACCGAGATCGCCACCGGATACAAGAAAGCGGCCGGATTTCTCCCGTCCGCTCTCAACGAACGCGCTTCCCTGACGCCGACAGAGTTCTCGGGCATCCTGCCGTGACCTCCCAGGAAGCGACCGGGCTGGACGCGGCCCGGCTGGCGTCGGTGATCTCGCCGCTGCGCCGGACGCTGCTCGCCGCCGCCCGGGCCGCGGAGCACCTGCCGGAGATCCCGGACGCGCAGATCGAGATCATCCGGGCCCTGCCCCGGGGTACGGTGGCCGCCCCCGGCGAGCTCGCCGAACGACTCCGCCTGAGCCGCTCGACGGTCAGCAATCTGCTCACCGCGATGGAGGCCGACGGTCTCGTCGAGCGCCGCCCCCGTCCCGGCAGCAACCGTCACGTCGACGTCGTCGCCACCGCGAAGGCCCTCGACCTGTTCGACCGCTTCGACCTCGCCAGCGGAAACCTGGTCGCCCGCGCGGTGGCCACCCTGCCGGAAGGGGACCGGGCAGCCTTGGCCGCCGCGGTGCCGGCGCTCGAACGGCTGCGCGACGCCCTCACCCAGACCAAGGACGTGCCATGAGGGCGCCGGCGCCCGGTCTGGAGCCCGCGTTCGAGGTGGAGGCCCGGATCGGCGCGCTGGAGGACCACGGGGTGACCCGCGCCGGTCATCGGCGCGTCGTGCCGATCACCGGCGGCCGGGTCACCGGCCTCTTCACGGCCGACATCCTTCCCGGCGGCGCCGACTGGCAGCTGGTCCGCCCCGACGGCGCGATCGAGATCGACACCCGCTATTCGGCGCGCACCGCCGACGGTGGCCACGTCTACATCCGTACGTTCGGCGTCCGCAGCGGCCGCCCGGAGGTCCTCGAAGCGTTGCTCCGGGGCGACGCGGTTGACCCGTCCGACTACTACTTCCGCCTGGGCGTACGACTGGAGACCTCGGTGCCGGCGCTGGCCGCCCTGGAGCAGAGCGTCTTCATCGCGTCCGCGATCCGCGAGGCCGACCGGGTGCGCTACGCCGCCTACCGGGTCACGTAGCCGGTAAGTTGGTGAGCCGTGCCGGAAACCCGCCAACCTGTCGCGCTGCTGGAGGACATACCGCGCGGTGCCGGCCGGCTGCCGCACGGCTTCCAGATGGACCTGCACTCGCACGGCCAGGGACAGCTGGTGTACGCCGCGACCGGCGCCCTGGCGACCACCACCGAGCGGGGGACCTGGGTGGCGCCGGCCAACCGGGTCACCTGGACGCCACCCGGTTTCCAGCACGCTCACCGCTTCTACGGCGAGACCGACGTGCGTCTCGTCGCGATCCCGGTCGACCTGTGCGGCGAGCTGGTGACGCACCCCAGCGTGTTCGCGGTCAGTCCCGTGCTCCGTGAGGTCCTGCTGGCCCTGACCGACCGGCCGGAGACCCGCCCGGGCGCGTACGAGCGGTTGCGTGCCGTGGCCATCGACGAACTCGTCGACACCCCCGAGCAGTCCCTGCACCTACCCGAACCGGCCGACGACCGGCTGCGCGCCGTCACCGACCGCCTGCACGTCGACCCCGGCCACAACGCGACCCTGGCCGAGCTGGGCCGGGCTGTGGGGGCGAGTGAGCGCACGCTCAGCCGGCTGTTCCACGCGCAGCTCGGCATGAGCTTCCACCGCTGGCGCACCATCCTGCGGATCCACCACGGCCTGATCCATCTCACCGGCGGCCGCTCGGTCACCGAGACCGCCACCATCTGCGGCTGGTCGAACCCGACCAGCTTCATCGAGGCGTTCACCGAGGTCATCGGCCAGACCCCGGGCCGGTATCAGGCGGATCTGCGCCATGAGCTCAAGTGAGCCAGGCCCGGACCGGCTTGATCGCCTTTCAGGCGATGCCGGAGGTGAGCTCACTGAAAACCCGGTTCGCCGCCTCGGACTCGAATTGGCGGCGCAGTTCCGCCCGGGCCACCTGCTTGCGGAACTCGCCCTCATAGGACGCGTCGCCGGCGTTGTGCATGAGATCGGTGATCCAGGTGGCGAAAGCCTGGTAGTTCCACACGTGCTGCAGGCAGGTCTCGGAATAGGCGTCGAGCGGACCCGGATCGCCGTCCTGGACCTGCGCGATCACGGCCCGGGCGAACGTCTCGGCGTCGAACAGGGCCAGGTGGATGCCTTTGGCGCTCATGGGCGGGACGATGTGCGCGGCGTCGCCCAGCAGATAGACCCGGCCGTGGCGCATCGGGTCATGGACGACGCTGCGCAGCTCGACGATCTCCTTGCTGAGGATGTCGCCGCGGCCCAGCGACCGGCCGACGCGAGCCTCCAACTCGTCCCAGACCCGTTCGTCGGGCCACTGCGCGACCGTGTCCTCGACCGGGCACTGCAGGTAGATGCGGCTGTGCTCGGCGCCCCGGGGAATCAGGCCGGCCAGTCCGCGGGTGTGGATGGCCATGCCGGACGTGGTGCCGGGCACCGCGGCCAGAACGCTCAGCCAGGAGTACTTGAACTCGTACGAATACCGGGTGAGCGCGCCGGCCGGGATGCTGGCCCGGGTGATCCCGTGGTCACCGTCGCAGCCGGCGACGTAGTCACAGCGGATGAGCACCGTCGCGCCGCTGCTGTCCCGGTAGCGCACTGCCGGGTTCGAGCCGGCGATGTCCATCAGCGCGACCTCGGCCTCGTAGCAGATCTCCCCGCCCTCGCGCAGAAAAATGTCGGCGAGCCGGCGGACGAGGACCTGCTGCGGAATGAAGATGCTCTCGTTGTCGTCTTCTTCGATTTCGATCGGCATCGCCTGACCGTCGATGAAGAAGTCGCCCTGCACCTCGGCAGTGGGGCCGGCGTCCAGCACCTCCGCCAGCCCCCACTGCCGGAACAACCGCACCCCGCGCGTATCGAGTGTCCCGGCCCGCTGCCGCGCCTCGACGTATGCGCGCTCACGGCGCTCGAGAATGATGCAGTCGATGCCGTTCCGCCGCAGGAAGTTGCCGACCGTGAGACCGGCCACTCCCGCCCCGACAATGACGACCGCAGTGTGCTTCTCTGCCTTGACCATGGGGCCACTATCAGCGCTCAACCCGCTGGCTACCACCGGTGATCGTCCGTTCGATGCCGGAAACCCGCCAAGGTTGCGCCGTTGACAAGGCCGGGTGGCGACCTCGGACACGCCGTCGCGGCGTGGTGGCGGCCGGTAGTGTTGGGTGGGTGCCAGCCATCAAAATGACCACGTCAGACGTGGACGAGGCCCGCACCATGTTGGGCAAGCATTTCTACTCGAACTCTCTTGAGGTCCTGTCGCCGCATCCCTGGACCGCTGCCTTCGACATCACCTCCGCCGGCGTGATCACCCTCGGGGATCTGCGGTTCGGAGCCGATGTGCGGATCAACTTCGGTGAGCTCGGGGCCTACCACGTCGACGTGCCGCTCTCCGGCGAGTTGGCGTGGCGCCAAGGGCGTGGCGATGCGATGGTGGCCACCCCGGGCAGCGCCGCGGTGTTCCAGCCCGCCGGCGACACCACGCTGGAGCGTTGGCAGGGCGACTGCCGTCTGCTGGCGGTGAAGATCGACCGTGAGGCCCTGGAGCGCGAGCTGGCCCGGATGCTCGACGAACCGGTCGGCCCACCCGTGCGGCTGGCCCCGGAGCTGGACATCTCCCGTGGGCCCGGGGCGACCTGGCTGCGGCTGGCCCGGCTGCTCGCCGCCGACGCCGCCGAGGAGCAGGGCCTCATCCGGCACCCCGTCCTGGGCCGGCAGCTGATGGAGAGCCTGGTCAGCGGGCTCCTGCTCGCCGCGCCACACAACTACCGCGACGCGCTGGACAACCACCGCTCCGGACTGGCTGCCCCTCGGGCCGTACGGCGTGCGGTGGAGGCCGTGCGCGCCGACGCCGCTCGGTCGTTCACGGTCGCCGACCTCGCGCAGATCGCCGGGGTCAGCTCGCGCTCCTTGCAGGACGGCTTCCAGCGCTACCTGGGCACGTCACCCATGGCTTATCTGCGTGAGGTCCGGCTGGCCCTCGCGCACCAGCAACTGCGAGAGGCCGGACCCGAGCAGACCTCGGTCACCGAGATCGCCTACCGGTGCGGCTTTGTGCACCTGGGCCGGTTCGCCGCCGTCTACCGCCGCCGGTACGGCGTATCCCCGTCCCAGACCCTGCGCGGCTGACCGGTCAGTAACGGAACTGGCCGACCAGTGTCCGCAGGTCCGAGGACATCCGTCCCACCTCGTCGGAGGCCTGCTGCGACTGGGCGACCCCCTCGCTGGTCAGCCGGGCCGACTCGGCGACACTGGTGATGGTCGCGGCGATGTCGCCGGTGCCGGTGGCGGCCTCAGCGACGCTGCGGTTCATCTCGGCGGTGGTGGCGGTCTGTTCCTCGACCGCGGAGGCGATCGTGGTCTGGAAATCGCTGATCCGGGCGATGACCCGGGTGATCTCCTCGATGGAGGCGACCGCGCCGCTGGTGTCGGCCTGGATGGCTTCGACCCGGCGGGAGATGTCCTCGGTGGCCCGGGAGGTCTCCTGAGCCAGGTCTTTGACCTCGGAGGCGACGACAGCAAAGCCTTTGCCCAGCTCGCCGGCCCGGGCGGCCTCGATGGTGGCGTTGAGGGCGAGCAGGTTGGTCTGTTCCGCGATCGAGGTGATGACCTTGATGACGTTGCCGATCTCCGCGGAGGACTCACCGAGCTTGCCCATGGTGGCTGACGTCGCCGCGGCTGCCGCGACCGCCTCGGCCGCGACGCCGGCCGCTTCCGTGGCGTTGTGGGAGATCTCGCGGATGGAGGCGCCCATCTCCTCGCTGCCCGCGGACACGGTATCGACGCTGCGCGCGATCTGCTCCGCCGCGGCCGAGACGGTCTCCGCCTTCGCGGAGGTCTCCTGGGCGGTGGCGAGAACGTGCGCCGCGACGTTGTTCATCTCCTCCGACGCGCCGGCGAGCGAGGTGGCGGAACCGTCGATGGTGGTGACGGTCCCGCGCAGCCGAACCAGCGCGGCATCGAGCGCCTGACCCATCCGGCCGGGCTCGTCGGTGGTGTGCAGCCCGGTGGTGCGGGTCAGATCCCCGGCTGCCAGACCGTCGCAGACCTCGCGGACCCGGTCGAGCGATTGCACGATCCGCTGCGCCACCCACAGCCCGAGCCCCAGCGCGAGCAGGAGCCCCACCCCCAGAAGCACGATCGACTGCGTGCGGCTGGAGTGGTAGCCGGCCCGGGCTGCTGCGGCCGCGCGGGCCGCGTCGGCCGACTCCGCGGCGCCCAGTTCGCCGGTCATCCGGGCAAGGTCAGTGACCAGCGGTTCGATCTCGGCGTCGCGGGTCTGCTGCCAGGCGGTGACGTCGTGACGCTCCCCGGCCGGGATCTGCTTGCCCTGGGCCACCTCGACGTACGACGCCCAGGTCGCCTCCAGCTCGCTGATCAGGGCGGGATCGCCGGCCGGATTGCTGCTGCGATAGGCCGCGAGCGCCGCGGTCATCGCTTCGAGGTCCGCCTCGAACGCCTTCCGGTACTTTGCCCGCGTCGGGACGTCCTGCGAGATGATGTGGTTGGCGAGGTCGATCCTGACCTGCCGGGTCGCGCCCCGGACATCACTGATGGCGGTCACGCTCGCCACGTTGCTGCGGTAGATCGAGTCGGCCGCGCCGGCGGCGGCACTGAGCGACCGCAGCCCCAGCAGCCCGACCGTCATTGCCACGAGCATCGCGATCAGGATGGCGAGCAGGATCTTCACCCGGACGCCGAGGTTCGCGAAGGATCGCCGCCCCGCCCCGGATGTCGCTGTCGTCGTGCTCAAGGAAATCGCCTCCGGCTGGGAAGGGGCTGTCGGGGTTCCCATGACACCAGCAACTCGTGATGCTCCCGGCCTGACCAGGAGTAACGCCGGCGAATAGCTGCCGGAAAGGGACTTCACCAGCGGTTTCCGGCCAGCCGGCCGATCCGGCGCGGCCTAGATTGACGCGGCGGACCAAGCGGACGGGGTACGGGCAGTGGAGATCACCACAGTGGCCACGCGCGACAGACCGCGAGTGGTGCGGGTGGCTGTGCACGGCGATATCGACGCCGGCACCGCCCCGCTGCTGGAGGCCGCACTGCTGGAGGCGCTGGACCGAGGGCAGGACCGGCTGGAGGTTGACCTGGCCGGGGTGAGCCACTTCTCCTGCGCCGGGCTCGTCGTGCTGCTGCAGGCCGCCGAGCGCTGCCGCGGCGACTTCGTGGTGGTGCGGACGGCCGCTGCGGTGCGCCGGCTGCTGCGCGTACTCGAACCGCCGCTGCTGTTCACACCTGCGGGTGACACCGACACTGCGGCGGATCTGCGTCTTTAGGGCTGGGCGATCACGAGGCGCCGCGGGCGACGAAGACGTCCCGGGCGGCGTGGTACGCGCCGACGATCCGGGTGAGCACGGCCTCGGTGTCCGGGTCCGGCCTGGTGGTCTCGGGATGGTCCCGGCGCCACTGGACCATCCGCGACGCCGCGCGGTGGAAGGTCAGCCGGGGGAAGAAGCCCGGCACGAAGGTACGGATCTTCGTGGTGTCGAAGGTCGCGCTGTGTCCGATGTCGCCGACCATCTCACCTGACCAGAACCACGCGGGGGCGACCAGGGGGAACATCTCCGAGGCGACGTGGACCAGCCGGGGTGCCACACCCAGCGCCTCGGCGATGATCGTGTAGATCTGGTCCCAGGTGTAGACGTCGGGGCTGGTGACGTTGAACGTCTCGCCGATCGCCCGCGGGTTGCCGAGCAGGCCGACCAGCCCCTGCGCGAAGTCGTCGGCGTGCGTGAGGGTCCACAGCGAGGTGCCGTCGCCGTGCACCGGTATCTCTTCGCCGCGGGCGATCCGGTCGACGACGGTCCAGCCGCCGGGCAACGGCGGGCTGGCGTCGTCGTAGGTGTGCGACGGCCGGACCACGGTCAGCGGGAAGCCTTGTGTCACGTGCGCGTCCTGGAGCGCCTGCTCGGTGCGCCATTTGGCGGTGGCGTAGTCGAGGGCCGGGTTCGGCGCGGTCGGCGTCGACTCGGAGATCGGTAGCTGCCGCACCGGTTTGGCGTAGATCGAGGCGGAGCTGATGTGCACGTACTGACGGGTCCGGGGGCCGAACAACGTCACCATCCGGCGCGCGTCGTCGGGGTCGTAGGACAGGAAGTTGACGACGGCGTCGAAGGTGCGGTCGCCGATCGCCGCGAGCAGCGCGTCGTCGTCGGTGACGTCGGCGATCAGCTTCTCGGCTCCCTCGGGCAGTCCTCGCTCCTGGCTGTCTCGGCCGCGGTTGACCACCGTGACGCGCATGCCGGTCTCCACCGCCAGGCGAACGCAGGACGCGCTGATCGTTCCGGTTCCGCCGAGGTACAGCACGCGCAGCGGCGCGGAGTCCTGGTGCACCATGGTTTCTCCCCTCGGCATTGGCAATGATGCCAATCGACGTCGACAGGGAGAAACGGTAATCCTGTGTGGGTGTTCGAAATGGATTTCGTCCGGGTGCATCCGGCCGCCGGTGGCGACGGTGGCTGAGCGCTGGTACCGCAACGGTGTCATCTACAACTTCGATGTAAGGGCGTTCCAGGACTCCAACGGTGACGGCGTCGGTGACCTGCGTGGCCTGATCAGCCGGATCGACTACCTCGGCCGGCTCGGCGTGACGACGCTGTGGTTGAGCCCCGTGCACCCCAGCCCGTGGCGTGACGGCGGGTACGACGTCACCGATCACTACAACATCGACCCGTCCCTCGGCAGCCTCGGTGACTTCGCCGAACTGATGAACGTCGCCGACGAGCGTGGGCTGCGGATCATGCTCGACCTCGTGCTGAACCACACCAGCGACGAGCATCCGTGGTTCAGGTCGGCCTGCTCCGATCCGCGTTCGAAGTACCGCGATTGGTACGTCTGGTCCGAGCAGGAGCCGCCGGACCGCAGCGAGGGCATGGTCTTCCCGGGGGTGCAGCAGACGACGTGGACCTACAGCGACCAGGCCGGTGCCTGGTACCACCACCGGTTCTACGACTTCCAGCCCGATCTCAACATCGCCAACCCGGATGTACGCGAGGAACTCGCCAAAATCGTGTCGTTCTGGGAGCGGCTCGGGGTGAGCGGATTCCGCATCGACGCCGCGCCCTTCGTGATAGAACGCACCGAGCCCGGGGGCGACCCGGAGAACCGCGACTACTCGGTACTCACCGAGCTGCGGGAACGGATGTCCTGGCGGCGGGGCGACGGGGTCTTCCTCGCCGAGGCCAACGTGCCCAACGACGACCTGATCCGCTTCTTCGGCGATGCGGACGGGGCGGCGAACCGGCTGCAGATGCTGTTCGCGTTCCGGCTCAATGAGGCAATGATGCTGTCTCTGGCCCGGCAGGATTCCGAACCGGTCGTCGAGGCCCTGGAAACGCTGCCCCGGCTGCCCCGGCACGGGCAATGGGCCACGTTCCTGCGCAACCACGACGAGGTCGACCTGTCACAACTGCGGGAGTCCGAGCGGCAGGAGGTCTTCGCCGCCTTCGGCCCCGAACGCCGCCAGCAACTGTACGGCCGGGGAATCCGTCGCCGGCTGGCCACGATGCTCAACGGCGGCCGGCGCCGGCTGCGGATGGCGCACAGCCTTCTGTTCACCATGCCCGGCACCCCGGTGCTGCGCTACGGCGACGAGATCGGCATGGGCGAGGATCTGCGGCTGCCGGAGCGGGACGCGATCCGGACGCCCATGCAGTGGTCGGCCACCGCCAACGCGGGGTTCAGCACCGCCCCGGCGCACGACCTGGTCCGCCCGGTGATCAGCGACGGCCCGTGTTCCTACGAACAGGTGAACGTGACCGACCAACGCCGGCAGCCGGACTCGTTGCTGGTGTGGTTCGAACGGATGTTGCACACCAGACGCGAATGCGGCGAGATCGGCGTCGGCGACCACCAGGTGATCCGCGTCGAGCCGGCGCACGTGTTCGCGCACCGCGCCGACGCACCCAGCGGCTCCATCGTGTTCCTGCACAACCTGAGCGACCGTCCGGCCCGGATCAAGCTGCCGGTGCAACCCGACGCGGACAGCGAGCCGGTGGAGGTGTTCAGCGACCGCGAGTACGCAGATCTCGACCTGCACGATCTCGAGCTCGACGGCTTCGGCTACCGCTGGATACGGCTACGGCGTACGCACCTGTACCACTGACCCGTCCCGGTCTCGCCGGTCTCACCGGTCGCCGGCCGCGGCCGGCGAGATCGGCAATTCTGCCAATATCGGCCGGCGCGACCGGTCACGTGTAATGAAGAACCCGGTCCGGCCCGGAGCGTGGGACAAATCTGCGACGAGGAGGCAGCGTGAAGGCAGTGGTCTACGAGGCGCCGCGGCAGGTGAGCGTCAAGGAAGTGCCGGACGCGCGGATCGAGCGGCCGACCGACGTCCTGGTACGGATCACGTCGGCGAACATCTGCGGCTCGGATCTGCACATGTACGAAGGCCGGACCGACTTCGAGCCCGGCCGCTGGTTCGGGCACGAGAACATGGGTCAGGTGATCGAGGTCGGTGACGGCGTCGACAAGGTCCGGGTGGGCGACTGGGTGGTCCTGCCGTTCAACATCGCTTGCGGGCACTGCAAGAACTGCGAGCGTCAGCTCACGAACTACTGCCTGACCGCCCAGCCGGAGCCGAACATGGCCGGCGCCGCGTACGGCTTCGCCGACATGGGCCCGTACGGCGGAGGGCAGGCCGAGCTGCTGCGCGTGCCCTGGGGTGACTTCAACTGCCTGCGGCTGGGGGAGGACGCCGAGCAGCGCCAGACCGACTACGTGATGCTCGCCGACATCTTCCCCACCGGCTACCACGCCACCGAGATGGCCGGCGTGCAACCCGGCGACCAGACGGTCATCTACGGCGCCGGACCGGTCGGTCTGATGGCCGCCCTCTCGGCGACCATCCGAGGGGCGGGCAAGGTGATGGTCGTCGACCGGCACCCCGACCGGCTCCGGCTGGCCGAGTCGATCGGCGCGATCGCCATCGACGACTCGAAGGTCGACCCCGTGCAGGCGGTTCTCGACGAGACGATGGGGCTGGGCGCGGACAACGGTTGCGAGTGCGTCGGCTACCAGGCGCACGAACCCGACGGCCAGGAGCGGGCCAACCTGACGATGAACCGGCTGGTCGCCTCGGTGCGCTTCACCGGGAAGATCGGCAACGTCGGCGTCTTCGTCCCGCAGGACCCAGGGGCCGGCGACGAACTGGCGAAGCAGGGCAAGCTCGCCTTCGACTACGGCCTGTTCTGGTTCAAGGGCCAGCACATCGGCAGCGGCCAGGCGCCGGTCAAGAAGTACAACCGCCAGTTGCGCGACCTCATCGCCGGGGGCAAGGCCGAGCCGTCCTTCATCGTCAGCCACGAGCTGCCCCTCGACCGTGCGCCGGAGGCCTACGAGCACTTCGACCGACGGGACGAAGGCTGGACGAAGGTTGTTTTGCACCCGGCGATGGCGGGGGCCGGTGCCTGACATGGCGGGAGAGCTGAACGGACGCCGGGTCGCCATTCTCGCGGCCGACGGGGTGGAACGGGTCGAGCTGGAGCAGCCGCGGCAGGCGCTGGAGGACGCCGGCGCCCGTACCGTCGTCGTCTCCATCACCGGCGGCGAGATCCAGGCGCGCAAGAACGACCTCGAGGACGCCGGCACCTTCGCGGTCGACCAGTTGGTCGGCGCGGCGTCGGTCGACGACTATGAGGCGCTGCTCCTGCCGGGTGGGACGGTGAACCCGGACAAGCTGCGGATGGAGCCCGCGGCGGTGCAGTTCGTCCGGGACTTCGTCCGGTCGGGCAAGCCCGTGGCGTCGATCTGCCACGGCCCGTGGAACTTCGTCGAGGCCGACGTCGCGCGCGGCCGTCGGCTGACCTCGTGGCCCAGCGTGCGCACCGACCTGCGCAACGCCGGGGCGGAGGTGGTCGACGAGCAGGTCGTCACCGACGGCAACATCACGACGAGTCGCTCGCCCGATGACCTGCCGGCGTTCTGCGAGCGCATCGTGCAGGAGTTCGCTCGGGCCCCGCAGTCCGCCGGTGCGGGAGGTCAGGCATGACCTCGTCGATCAGCAGTGCCGCGTCCCTCGCCGCCCGTGCCGCCGGGACCGTCGTCCGCCACGTGCGGACGGCCGTCAACCCGTCCGGTGCCCGCCCGGCAGGCGCCGGCCAGCCGGCGTCCGGGTGGCTTGTCGTCACCGTGTTCGTCG
>NZ_JBEZGQ010000073.1:0-16467 GCF_040650095.1 Actinoplanes sp. NPDC048791
CGGCCCGGTGCAGGGCCAGGCCCAGAGGCGCAAGACCAAGCCGCGGCCGGCCGCGCCGATCAAAACCAGCAAGGGGTACGGCCAGAGCACGCGCAACGGGTCCTCGGCGGTGCCGTCGCGTGGCTCGGAATCTCCTGGATCTTCCAGTCCTTCGGGTGATCGTGGGGAGTCCTGGCGGCCTGGGTCGTCGGGGTCCGGCTCGGGTTCCGGGTCTGGGTCCGCGTCCGGCTCTGGCTCTAGCTCTGGTTCTGGCTCCGGCTCCGGCTCGTCCGGCTCTGGTTCTGGCTCCGGCTCTGGCTCTGGCTCGGCCGGCTCTGGCTCGGCCGGCTCGTCCGGTGGCGGGAAGCCGGCTCCGGTTCGTCCGCCTGTGCTGCCGTCGGTGCCGGTCAGGCCGCAGCAGCCGGGGGACTTGGGCGGCCCGTCGGGTGGGGAGACGCCGGATCCGCCGCAGAAGCCGGTTCGGCCGCCTTGGTGCTGGGATCGGACGGACTGCTCTTGGCGGCCTTCGCACCACCAGCGCCCTGACCGGCCCCATCACCATGATCATGCGGGTCAGCAGGACGACCCTGACCGGCCGCACGGCCACGGCCACTCAGATCAGGTCGGCGACCGGGACGACTCCGATCAGGGGCGTGACCAGGACGCCTCGGATCAGGGGCGTGATCAGGACGACTCGGATCAGGGGCGTGATCAGGACGACTCGGATCACGGGCGTGATCAGGACGACTCGAATCACGGGCGTGGTCAGGACGACTCGGATCACGGGCGTGGTCAGGACGACCCCGACCAGGGTCGTGATCAGGACGACGCCGATCGGGCGGGCGACCGGGATGACTCCGGCCGGGCGCGTGATCGGGCTTGTGACGACGGCGACCGCCGCGGATCCGCCGACCGCGGTAGGTCCGCCGACCACCGTCAGGTCGCTGACCGCCGTCGATCAGCCGACCGCGAGGGCGCTGATCGCCGGATCACCGTCCACATCGAAGCAGCACGTGGTCGCGATGACGACCGGGCGGCCGACGACGAAGGCCGGACCGGCCGGACGGCCGCTCACCGTGACAAGGGCAGCCGGGCAACCGACCGCCACGAGCGCACCCGCCGGGCGAAGGGCCACGACAAGCGCTCGCCGAAAGAGCAAGAACAGCTCATCCGTTCCATCAGCAGCCGGACGGCCGAGGCCGCCGGATCCGACTCCCGCCGGAGGTCAGAAGTGACCGAACGCCCGCAGAACGTCCGGCCCGCCCGCAGCGCGGACCGCACCCACAACAGTCACCGCTACCAGCCGTCCGCCGCCGACCGTGGCGAAGGCGGCACCCAGACGACCACAGCGACCCGCGCCTACCGCGGCTCCCACCGCTCCGAACGCATGCACCGGGTCGACGACCGCACGGGCGCGCACCACCGCAGCTCCCGGATGGGCCGTCACCACCTGGAGCAGCAGCAGGAGAACCAGGACCACCAGCAGAACGGCTGGTGAAAGGCCCGCCCTCACCCGGCGACGTGGAGGTTCGCCGGGCGAGGCGGGCCGAACAGCGGCTACTGCGGGTCGATCCGCATCATGCGGGCCCGGCGGGCGATCAGCTGCGGCAGGTCGACGCGGATCGGCCACGGCGTACGGGTCTCGAAGACCTCGGTCGTGTAGTGCGTGGCGAAGGCATACTGTCCGGCCTCCTCGTCCAGGACCAGCTCGGCCAGGGAGATCGTCGGCTTGTCGGCATCCGGGACGATGATCCAGTAGGCGGGCACGCCCGCCCGGGCGTACAGCGCCCGCTTGGTCTCGGTGTCCCGCAGCACCGAGGTGGGAGAGACGACCTCGACCACGAGTTGCGCCCCTTCGATAGGGAACGGCGACTGCTGCAGATAATCGGCCGGCGCGACGATGACATCTGGCCTGGGCTCATTGTGATCGTCGATAGTGGCCGACTGATCGGTCCCGATGACGAACCCGTTCGACGGGTTCGAGTCCCACAGGATGTTCGCGATCCACAAGGCGATGGTGTTGTGATCGATCGTCGCGGACGGCGACACGATGAGGCTCCCGTCGATCAGCTCCCAGCGTCGCCCGTCGTCGGGCAGCGCGTGCAGATCCGCCGTCGTATAGCCGTAGACGTCAGGCAGGGCGGTTCCGGACAACGCTGCTGTCATCGCTGCTCCCTGTTCGTCGGATGAGGCCATGTGGCCAGGCTACGGCTGTGGCGTTCTCGGGAGCCAAGCTATCGACGGGGTCCGACATTTCTGACGGAAAGCTTGATCAGGAGTCGTCGGTGAGGCGGTGGCGGTTGGTTTCGATCCAGGCGTCGATGGCTTCCGCGTCGTTCGGGTCGACGCCTTCCGAGATCAGCTGCGCCACCGCTGCCGTTGCCGGGCTGCGTTTCTCGCCTGTTGCGTACAGGCGGGCGAACTCCGGGATCATTTCCTCGACCACCGTGTCCGTCTGCTCCGCCGCTGCCGCCGGCAGGCCGCGCTTGCGGGTTGCGTAGGCCGACCAGGCCCGGGTCACCCGGGGGAGCATCGCCGCGTCGTCCATGTCGAGGACCGCGCGCCGGTGCACCCAGTCGAGCAGGAACAGGCCGGCCACCGCCGGGCTCCAGCGCAGCGGGTTCGGCTCCGGGAGGCTGGCCGCGTGGTCCAGCAGCAGGCTCAGGCAGAAGTGCAGCGACGCCAGCTCGTCGTCGGCTGATACGTCGCCCAGGGCGAAGCGGGCCGCCTCCGGTGAGGACAGGAAGTCGCGGAGCAGGCGTTCGCGTTCCGGTGCGCTCAGCTCCGGCGGCTCGGCCAGGGGCGGGACCGTCGTGGCCGGCAGCAGGGCCAGCCGGGCCGTGGCCAGAGCCCGGTCGGTGGCCAGGTTGCCGTCCGCCGGCAGGTCGCTGAGCCCGTCGGTGATCTCCAGGTGCTTGCCGACCTCGCCGCGGAGCCGGCCCGGGTCCTCCTCGCGGAACCAGGTCAGCTCGTCGCCCGCGCACATCTCCCGGACCTGGCCCAGGATGCGTTCGGCCGGGCCACCGACGAAGACGTCCTTGGTGATGCCGATGTTGTGGTCGACCAGGGCGACGACCGCGTGCTCCGGGCCACCGAGCTCGGCGTCGTCGTAGGCGAAGGTGACCAGATAGGACGTCTGGTCGCCGTACACGTCGCCGTACGCGTAGCAGCCGGTCGGGCGCACCTTGCCGAGCTGTTCCGTCCAGGCCGGGGCCTGGGCGCCGGGGCGCACGCCGGCCGCTCCCTCCGCGTCCGGCACCAGGGCCGCGAAGACCTCGCGGATCGTCGTCGCCGACGCGGTGCGTCGCCGGGTGGTGGCGCCGAGGAACTGGCCGACGAACTCCCGGACCGCCGCGGCGCGGTCGGTGACCGCCACGGCGTACACGCTGCCCAGGAGTGCGGTGCCCAGCATCTCGGCGTCCAGGGCGCAGTCGAGCTTCGCCACGTCGCGGGCCGCGTGCAGGACCGCGTCGTATGGAGTCTGGGGTGCCGCCATGCCGCCGAGCCTACCCGTCCAGGGGCTCGCCGGACCTATTCCGAACGGACGACCGTCAGGGCTTCACGGGCCTGTGCGTACCCGTTCAGCACCTCGCGGACCGGCGCGACGACGTATTCGCGGGCCACCTCGGTGACCGACCCCCGCAGGCGTTGCTCGGCGCGCCGGCCGGCGCGTCTCGCGCCCAGGTTGACGATCGGCCGGATCAGCACGGCCAGCAGGGCACCGAGCAGGAGACCGCCGAGCAGCAGCAACGTCGGCAGCGGCACTTCGCCGACCTTCGGGTTGTCGAACGCGGGCAGGCCGAGGACGCGGACGGCGTACCCGGCGATGAGCCAGCCGAGGCCGACCACCGCCGCGATGGTGAACAGCCATTGCAGCAGGCCGACCACGGTCCACCAGATCGGCTTGCGGCTCATCCCGAGGTCGGTCTTGGCCACCGCCCGGTCCAGCGCGTCGGGCAGGTCGCCGAGCCGGGACCGGGACGCCGTGCTCAGCGCCGGGGCCCACACCTGCGGAATCGGCGCGGCGGCCCGGGCAGCGACGGCGCGGACGGACAGGCCGACCGCTGACTTCTGGGCTGCGTCCGCCTCCGGCAGGGAGGTCCGGGACACCGGAGCCGCCTCGACCGCGGTGTCCGCGGCGTCCGGCTTGTCGGTGGACAGGTGCAGGCGCTTGAGCGGGTCCGGGCGCAGCTTGCGGGCGCCGCGCACCAGCGGCCAGCCGGTGCTGGCGATCGCCCGGTGGCGGTAGGCGCTCGCTGTCGCGGCGGCCACGGCGGGAACGCCGGCGGACGCGGCAAGGGCGTCGCTGAGCTGGCGTACGGTCGCCCGATCCACCTCGTCCTCGGCAGCCGGCGGACCGATCGTCGCGGCCAGCTGCTCGGCCACCACGTCCAGGTCACCGGCGAGGCGGCGCAGCGCGGCCTGCCGTTCGGCGACCGTCTTCTCCAGGGCCTCGCGCAGCTCGGTCAGCATGCCCGGCTGCTTGGCCGAGGTCGCCAGCACCGGTACGCCGTTCAGCCCGTCCTCGTCGAGCAGCCGCTTGAGGTCGGTGACGACGATCTCGGTGTCCGCCGGGGAGAGCCGGTCCGCCTGGTTCAGCACCACGATGGTGATGTCGCTGTGCTGCTTGAACTGGCGCAGGTAGGCGTTGTGCAGGACGCGGTCGCCGTACTTCTGCGGGTCGACCACCCAGACCACCTGGTCGACCAGGCCGAGCAGCCGGTCCACCTCGAGCCGGTGGCCGCGCTCGACGGAGTCGAAGTCGGGCAGGTCGAGCAGCACGAGCCCGCGCAGGGCGGCCTCGTCGTCGCCGTCGAGGGCGCTCTCCCGGATGAAGCGCTGCCGGGGCAGCACGCCGACCCAGTCGAGCAGCCTGTTCGCCGGCTCGAGCGGACCCCAGACGCAGGCGTGCGCGACACCGGTCGTCGGCCGGCGTACGCCCACCGGCGAGAGCTTGAGCCGGGCCAGGGCGTTGAACAGGCTGGACTTGCCGCTGCCGGTGCTGCCGGCCAGCGCCACCACGGTGTGGTCCTGTGACAGGGCGAGCCGGCTGCCGGCCCGCTCGACCAGGGTGTGCGCGGCGACCAGGTCGTTGTCGGGCAGGTACGGATCGGTGACCCGCAGGAAACGCTGCAGGGCGTCCAGCCGGGCGACGAGCTGCTCGGCGTCCACCCGGTCGTCGCCGGTCAGCGCGTGCTTGACCCGCTCCACGAGGCTCATGACGGCGACCCGGTCAACGCGACTTCCTCCCTGGACCGCTCCACATCGGCCGCGGCCTGCCGCAGCGTGGCCCCCGGTAGCAGCTCGAGGCCCACGGCTGCGGTGCGGTCCGTGAACCGGGCCGCTTCCGCGTCGAGCAGCACGTTAACGCGTTTGAGAAGTTCCTCGCGGGCCCGGGTGGCCAGAGTGCGGATCGCCTGGTCCCCGAAGATCGCTTCCAGCACCTTCTGCGCCGCGACGGTGGTGCCCGCGCCGACCGCCAGCTCGGCGCCGGTCGGGATGAAGGCGGTCGAGGTGAACACCGCGATCATCACGGTCAGGCCGACACCGTTGACCGCGTACGCCGCGCCGCGCGCCACGACCCGCTTGTCGCCGGCCTCGCTGCGGACCAGCTCGAGCACGAACTGCTGCCAGTCGCGGATCACCCGCTCGGCCCGTTGCGGCAGGTCGGGCGAGGGCTTCTGCAGGCCCGGCTCGAGCAGTGCGACTCCGGCCGGGTGCGCCTGCCAAGCGGCGTACGCCTGCTCGGCCGCATCCGAAGCGACCCCGCGCAGCAGCAGGGCGAGCTGCGACCGCGATCCGGCGGTGGCCGAGCTCGACCAGGTGGTCACCGAGGGCCCGGCCGCCGGCCTCGTTGTCGGGCAGCACGGCGTCGACGCCCAGGGAGTGCCGGCCGATGACCGCGACCCGGCCGCCTAGGCTCTGGAACGCCGACAGGTCCGCCTTGGCCTCGGCCTCGATGCGGGGGTCGTCGTAGCCGGAGCCGGCCACGATGATGATGCCGACCCGCTGGGCGATCAGGTTGCGGATCTGGCGCAGCTCGTGGTCGGGGTCGCGGCCGGAGTGGCAGATCTGCACCAGCAGGCTCTGCTCGTCGGCCACCTGGATGACCCCGCCGGCGATCTCGGAGAAGTACGGGTCGTCCACCTGGTGCACGACCAGGCCCACGGTGGAGCTGGCCCCGCCGGCCAGGGTCCGCGCGTACGGGTTGGCCACGTAGCCCAGGTCGCGGGAGATCTGCCGGATCCGGTTGGCCACCTCCTCGCTGACCCCGTCGCGGCCGGCGAGGGCGCGGGAGGCGGTGGCCAGCGACACACCGGCACGTTCGGCGACGTCGACGAGGCGCAGCCTCGGACCGGGCTTGGGCATCCGTCCACTCTCCACGGAAACGATCACACGCAGTTGATCACCGACGGTGAAGCTGGTGTTACGCCGCTATTGCCAGTGACGTGACACACACCCTAGGCTACGTAAGCGCTTTCGCAAGCGCTTACGTCCGGGGCAAAGGAGCTTCCGAGGATGCGTTCATCACTACGGCGTACACGTTGGGCCACGGCCCTTGGCGCGACCACGATCCTCGCCCTCGGCGCGTGCAGCGGCGACGGCGACGGCGGTTCCACCGCCACCGACGACCCGATCCTGGTGGGCATCTCGCTCCCGCTGACCGGGGACTTCTCCGAGCCCGGCAAGGGCGTGCAGCAGGGCTACGAGGCCTGGGCCAAGATCACCAATGACAAGGGCGGCCTGCTCGGGCGTCAGATCCAGCTGAAGATCCTCGACGACCAGTCCAACGCGGACCGGGTCGTCGCCGACTACGAGCAGCTGATCGGCAGCGACGAGGCCGACCTGGTCGTGGGCCCGTTCTCCACCCGGCTCGTGGTGCCCGCCGCCCGTGTCGCGGAGGAGTACGGGATGCTCTTCGTCGAGCCGGCCGGCGCGGCCAAGGAGGTCTTCTCCCAAGGGTTCAAGAACCTCTTCTACGCGGCTCCGGCGGTGGCCAACGACCACTACAACCACCTGGCCGAATACCTGCTGGCGCTGCCGGCGGACAAGCGGCCGAAGACCGTGGCCTACGCGGCCATGGACGACCCGTTCGCGCAGGGCACGGCGTACGGCCTCAAGGACAAGCTGGAGGCGGCCGGGATCAAGACGGTCGTCAACGAGGTCTACCCGCCCAACACCACCGACTTCAGCAGCATCGCCGCGAAGATCGCCTCGTCCAAGGCGGACATGCTGGTGGGCGGCTCGCAGTACCAGGACGGCGTCAACCTCATCGTCGCCCTGCAACAGCTGAACTACCAGCCCAAGCTCGCGGCCTTCTCCGGCGCGCCGACCAACCCCGAGTTCGCCAAGGCGATCGGCAACAAGACCGAGGGTGTGCTCTCGCCGACCGGCTACAGCCCGGACGCGCCGTACCCGAGCAACAAGGAGTTCGTCGAGAAGTTCACCGCGCAGTTCGGCAAGGCGCCCGACGAGGACCAGGCCAACGGGTACACGGCCGGACAGGTCGTCGCGGCCGCGGTGACCGCTGTGGGCTGCGCCGAACAGGGTGACTGCCAGAAGAAGCTGGTCGACTGGGTCCACGGCAACAAAGTGGAGACCGTTGTCGGGCCGCTGACCTGGGACCAGACCGGCAAGCCGCAGGGCGCGCACATGATCCAGCAGTGGGTCGGCAGCAAGATCAAGATTGTGCTGCCGGCGGCCGTCAAAGAGGCCGACTTCGTCTATCCCAAGCCGGCCTGGTGAGGCCCGCATGCCCTCCGGTGCACTGCTGTTCCAGAGCGTGATCCTCGGTCTGCTGCTGGGCGGGCTCTACGCCCTGCTGGCGGCCGGGCTCACCCTGTACTTCGGCATCATGCGGGTCGTCATGATCGCGCACTCGGCGTTCCTGATCCTGGCGGCGTACCTGGCCTGGTGGACACACACCCGGCTGGGCATCGACCCGCTGCTCTCGCTGATCGTCACCGTGCCGCTGTTCTTCGGCGCCGGGGTGCTGCTCCAGCGGGGGCTGCTGTCGCGGCTGCGGGCGCTCACGCTGACCATGATGTCGGTCCTGCTGACCTTCGCGGTCGCGCTGATCATCGAGGGGCTGCTCGGGTACGCGTTCACCGGCACCCAGCGGCGCATCCAGCTCGGCTACGGCTCGGCCAGCCTGCAGGTCTTCGGCGCGCGGATCGCCGTGGTCAAGCTCATCGCCTTCGGGCTGGCCGTGCTCGCGCTCGCGGCGCTGTACCTGCTGATGAAGAAGACCACCTTCGGCTGGGCGCTGCGGGCCACGATCCAGCACCGCGACGCGGCCCGGCTGGTCGGCATCGACACCGAGAAGGTGGCCGGCTACGGCTTCGGCCTGGGGCTGGCCACGGCCGCGATCGGCGGCACGGCGTTGTCGCTGGACACCACCATCTACCCGTCGCTGCACTGGCACTGGATCGGCCCGCTGATGGCCATCATCGTGGTCGGCGGCCTGGGCAGCGTGCCCGGCGCGGCCGCCGCGGCGATGCTGCTCGGGCTGGTCCAGAGCCTGCTGCAGATCCCGCTGGGCACCACCTGGGCGCAGACGATCTTCTACCTCGCGCTCTTCGCCACGCTGGCGTTCCGGCCGCAGGGATTCTTCGGAGGTCGTCTTGCGCAGCGCTTTTAAAGGACTCGGGCTGGTCCTGCTCGCCGCCGCCGTCCTGTCTTTCCCCAGCCTGGCGCCCAACCCGTACATCCTGTCGGCCGGCATCGTGGTGCTGAACTACGCGGTGCTCTCCACCTCGTGGAACTTCGTCGGCGGCTTCACCGGCTACATCTCGCTCGGGCACGGCGCGCTGGCCGGCCTGGGCGGCTACGGCACCGCGCTGCTGGTCACCGAGGCGGGCCTGCCGAGCTTCGTGGCCCTGGCGGTGGCCGCGCTGGCGGTCGCGGCCCTGGCGGTGCCGATCGGGCTGGCCGCGTTACGGGTACGCGGCGCGTCGTTCGTCATCGTCTCGATCGCCCTGGTGCTGATCCTGCTGCTGGTGTTCCAGAGCTGGGCCTCGGTGACCGGTGGCTCCCGCGGGCTCGTGGTGCCGCGACCCTTCCCGGACCTGCGGCGCCCGGAACACCACCGGGTCTTCTTCTTCCTGTTCGCCGGACTGCTGGCGCTGGTTCTGCTGGCCTGGTGGCTGATCGACCGGTCCCGCTTCGGGCTGGGCCTCAAGGCGATCCGCGAGGACGAGGACAAGGCCGAGGCGCTGGGCACCCCGACGTTCGCGTACAAGTTGATCGTCTTCGTGGTGTCGGCCGGTTTCACCGCGCTGGCCGGTGGCCTGTACGCGTTGTGGTTCGGCGACCTCGACCCGGTCTTCCAGTTCTCCATCCTCACCGGCTCCTACCTGGTGTTGATGGCGCTGCTCGGCGGGGTGCGCAACCTGTTCGGCCCGCTGGCCGGCGCACTGATCGTCGGCACCGCGCTGGAGTACTTCAAGGGTCAGTTCGGCAACACCCCGCTGCACCTGGTCGCCACCGGCGTGCTGCTGGGCCTGGTGGTCATGTTCATGCCCGACGGCGTGCTCCCCGCGATCACCGGCCTGTGGCAGCGCCTGCGCAAGTCGCCGCAGAGCTCGATCCGCGAGGTCAGCGCGGCTGACCTGCAGACCGAACGGCAACGGGCGGAGGTGGCCAAGTGAGCCTCGCGACGGTGGAGCTGCGTAAGGCGTTCGGGGGAGTGGTGGCGCTCGACGGTGCCACGGTGACGTTCCGCGAGGGCCAGGTCAACGCGCTCATCGGGCCCAACGGTTCCGGCAAGACGACCTTCTTCAACTGCGTCACGGGCATGATCCGGGCCGACAGCGGCACCGTCACGTACGCCGGCACCGACATCACCCGCAAGGCGCCGCACCTGATCGCCCGGGCCGGGGTGGGCCGCACGTTCCAGCTCTGCCGGGTGTTCCCCCGGATGACGGCGCTGGACAACGTGCTGGCCGCCGTACGCCCGGGCGGGGTGACCGGCGGGCTGCGCGGCGCGCGGCACCGCACCGAGGTCGACCGGGCCCGCGGCTGGCTGACCCGGCTGGGCATCGAGCACCTGGCCGACATCGAGGCCCGCAACATGTCCTGGGGGCAGCAGAAGCTGCTGGAGCTGGCCGGCGTGTTGATGGGCGAGCCGGCCACCGTGCTGCTGGACGAGCCGGCCGGCGGCGTCAACCCGGCGCTGCTCGACCGGATCGGCACGCTGGTCCGCGAGCTCAACGCCGAGGGCCGCACGTTCGTGATCGTCGAGCACAACATGGACCTGGTGATGAGCATCAGCGACCACATCGTGGTCTTCGACCGCGGCCGCCCGATCGCCGAGGGCCCGCCGTCGCTGATCCGCACCGACGAGCGCGTGTTGGGGGCCTACCTTGGTGTCTGAGATCGAACTCGTCGATGTCCAGGCCGGCTACGGCCGGGCCGCCCCGGTGCTGCGCGGCTTCAGCGTCGCGGTCCCCGCCGGCTCGGTGGTCTGCCTGGTCGGGCCGAACGGGGCCGGCAAGTCCACTGTGCTCAAGGTGGCCAGCGGGCTGCTCAAGCCCCGGTCCGGGCGGATCCTGGTCGGCGGCAAGGACGTCACCGGCATCGGCCCGCAGCGGATGCTGGCCGCCGGCGTCGCCCTCGTGCTGCAGGGCCACAGCGTCTTCCGGGAGATGACCGTCGAGGAGAACGTCCTGCTCGGCGGCTACACCCTCAAGGACAAGGCGAAGGCCGCCGAACGGGCCGCCTTCGTCAAGGAGCTCTTCCCGGTGGTCGCCGAGCGCTGGGGATCGCTCGCCGGCCTGCTCTCCGGCGGCCAGCAGAAGCAGGTCGAGTTCGCCCGCTCGCTGATGGTCGACCCGAAGGTGGTGCTGCTCGACGAGCCGTCGATGGGGCTCGACCCGAAGGCCACCAGCACCATCTTCGAACAGGTCGTGCGGATGCGCGACGCCGGCACGGCCGTCCTGCTGGTCGAGCAGAACGCACGGCGGGCGCTGGAGACCGCCGACATCGGCTGCGTGCTCGACCTCGGCCGGGTGCACATCTCCGGCCCGGCCGACCAGCTGCTGGCCGATCCCCAGCTCGGTGAGCTCTACCTCGGCGGCCGTCCCGCCGAGCCGAAAGTCACTCCGAAGAGCTGAGAGGTGAACCGATGAGGCGCGCACTCCTCGCCACCGCCGTGGTCGTCGCGATCGGCGCCGCCGCGGTCCCGGCGCAGGCGGGCTCCACCGGCCCGCGTGACGTCCATCCGTCCCTGCGATCGAGCCTGGTCGCCTTCTACGACTTCGACCACCCGATGCCGTCCGATCCCGCGCTGGAGGCCGACCAGGGCCGCTCCGGCACCGAGATCGAGCTGGTCAACGGGGGAGCGGCCATGCGGGTGCCGGACCGCGCCTACCCCGGGGGCCGCAAGGTCCTGCAGACCCGGCCGGTCGCCGCCGGCACCACCGACGACTGGAAGGCCGGCATCTGGTCGGCCAGCGGCGTCCGTACGCTGCGCGCGTTCAACGCGGCCGAGGGCACCACGGTGATGGGCTGGTTCAAGCGCTCGATGGACGGCCCGGCCGCCGGCTTCAACGCGATCGGCCTGACCGGGGTGCTGACCGGCGACTCCGACGGGCACGCCGTACGCGCGCTGCTCGAACTGATCGACGTCAACGGCACGCTGCGGCTGGTCGCGCTCGGCCGGCGCCTCGACGGCGGCAACTCGCAGACGTTCGCGGCGAACGAGGACTGGCGCACCCTGCTGCCCAAGGACCAGTGGGTGCACCTGACCGCCACGTTCGACTTCACCGCGGGCACCATGGCGCTCTACCGCAACGGTAAGGCGGTCGAGGGCTTCTACACCCGTACCGACGACCCGTGGCTGATCAACGGGCCCGGACCGCACGTCACCACGGCCACCGATCCGCGCGGCATCAAGATCGGCGGCAGCTTCCCCTGGCAGGGCTCGCCGGACCGCAACCCGTGCGACTGCCGGATGGACGCGCTCATGCTCCTCGACCGCTCGCTGCCGGCGCGCGAGGTCGCGAGCCAGTACCGCTTCATGACCCGGGGGTAATGATGTTCCGAAGGATCCTGCCCGTCGCCGCCCTGCTGCTGTCCACTCTGGTCCGTCTGCCCTCCGCGGCCCGGGCCGCGGACGGCGCCGTCTACGACCCGATACCCACCGAACCCGTGACCTCCCGGCTCGGGCTGGTGCTGTCCGAGTACGCGAGCTTCCCGCAGTCGGTCACCGACCCGCCGCTGATCGACCAGCGGCTCAACCGGGTCGCCCGGATCAACACCATCATGGAGGTGCCGGACGGCTCGGGCCGACGCGCGGTGCCCGACCTGAACGGCAACCTGTACTTCGTGGAGAACGGGGTGCCGCACGTCTACCTCGACGTGGCCGCGACCTTCCAGCCGGAGTTCTTCTCCGGCCGCGGCCTCGGTCAGGGCTTCGGGTACGTCGCGTTCCACCCCGACTTCAAGCGCAACGGCCTGTTCTACACGATCCACACCGAGGAAGGGGCGATCACCAGCGACGTCCCGGACTACCGGCAGACCAACGTGCTGTTCCACGGGGTCATCAACGAGTGGAAGGCCACCGACCCGGCGGCCGGTACGTTCTCCGGCACCCACCGCGAGGTGCTGCGGATCGGTTTCGGCGGCCAGATCCACGGCATCCAGGAGATCAACTTCAACCCGGCCGCCCGGCCCGGCGACACCGACTACGGGCTGCTGTACCTGGCCGTCGGCGACGGGGGCCAGGGTGCGAACAACACCGACCCGCAGAACCTGGCGCTGCCGCACGGCAAGCTGCTGCGCATCGACCCGCGCGGCACGAACGCGCCGAACGGCAAGTACGGCATCCCGGCATCGAACCCTTACGCCGGGCAGGCCGGGCGGCTGGGCGAGATCTACGCGTACGGCATGCGCGACCCGCACCGGTTCAGCTGGGACCGCGCCACCGGCCGGCTCTACCTGGGCCACATCGGCGAGCACGCGGTCGAGGCCATCTACGAGGTGCGCGCCGGGGACAACCTGGGCTGGAGCGAGCGCGAGGGCACCTACGTCTACGACAAGACCGCCACGAACCCGTGTGACCGGCTGCTGCCGTTGCCGGCCGACGACGCGGGTTATACGTACCCGGTGGCCGCGTACGACCACAACCCGCCGCTGGACTGGAACTGCACCTCCGACGTCGGGGTGGCCGTGGCCGGCGGCTTCGTCTACCGCGGCCGCGACGTGCCCGCCCTGCGCGGCAAGTACGTCTTCGGCGACCTGGTCGACGGCCGGGTGCTCTACACCGAGGCGAGCGAGATGCGTCGCGGTCGGATCCCGGCGACGATCCACCGGCTCAACCTGTTCGACGCGGCCGGCACCCCGGTGCGCATGCAGGACCTGTCGGCACCGGGCGCACCCGGCGACCCCAACCGGGTCGACCTGCGGTTCGGCACCGACGCCCGGGGCGAGCTCTACCTGCTGGCCAAGGCCAACGGCAAGGTCTGGAAGGTGACCGGCACCCGTACCTTCGCGGCCGGGCCGGTGGGCCACACCCGGGTCCGCCGCACGATGGACCCGGCGAGCTGGGCCCCGGTCACCCCGGCGAAGTGGCGCCTCACCGGCCACCAGGTGATCCTCGCGGAGGCGGGCGTGGCCCGCCCGGGCCCGCGGCGCCCGTTCGAGTACGCGGTCCTGACGGCCGGCCCGGCCCTGTCGTCGGTCGAGATCAAGGCGACGGTACGCCTCGACGAACCGGTCGAGATCACCAACCGCGACGTGATCATCGTCTTCGGCTACCGCTCGGACACGGAGTTCTACTACGCCCACCTGTCCACGGACAACACCATCTACCCGCACAACGGCATCTTCAAGGTCAACAACGCCGACCGGGAACGCATCGACTACCAGTGGAACGGCCGCTCCCGCGGCGCGAACCCGGCAGTGGTCGACCGTGACTGGCACGACGTGGTGGTCCGGCACCTGCCGGCGACCGGCGAGATCGCGGTCTACGTGGACGGATCCCGGGACCCGCTGATGACGGCCCGCGACACGACGTTCGGCTCGGGGCGGGTCGGTTTCGGCTCGTTCGACAACATCGGCCGGCTCGGCGCCCTGAAGGTCACCGGCACCCCGGCCGGCTGAGACACCGTTCGCCGCGAGCCGGCACCGGGATCGCCGTTCCGGTGCCGGCGGGTGACCACCGGCCGGCGCCACGAGGAGATGCTGCGGCGGCACGGTCCGGCGTCGTGGAACGCGCTGGTGGATCACGTACGGCTGCCGCACCTGCGCGGGGTTGCCGACCGCGTCGAGCACCGGCTGGCCCGGGCCGGCGTCCGGGGCTGATCGACAGGGTCCGCTGTTTACCGTCATGTCATCGGCTATTGGGCCGGGCTCGACGCGGTCAGGGCAGGCTGAGGTGGTGAGTACATCAGTCGGCCTGGTGATCGGGGCCCTGGCCGCCGCCTGGGGTGTGGTGGTGGCGTTGCTGGACCAGCCCACCGCGGCGAACAACCACCTCACCAACCGGCTGTGCACCACGCTGCTGGTCGCGTGCACCGCCGCGGCGGCCGGCGGCGGACTGGCCAAGGCCACCGGGTTGTGGTGACGGCGGCCCTCGTCAGCCCTCGATGAACTGGAAGTCGCTGACGATGCGGCCGTCCGCGCCGACCAGCAGGATCTCCAGCCCGACCGCGGCCACGTCGCCGGGGGCGCCGACCATCTCCCAGCGGAACTTCACGAGGTCGTGGAGCCGGTCCGCGTCACCACGGGCCCGGAAGCTGAAGGTGCCCGGCGCGACGAACTCCTCATAGGCCCGCGTCACCCGCCGTTCCAGCGCGTCGTGCCCACGGGCCTCCAGCACCAGCCGGTCGAAGCCGAGCCCGGCGGCGGCCTGCCGGATCTCCTGCGGCGGCTGCAGCACGTGCACCGCGTCGTCGGACCACAACGCGCGTACGGCGGCACCCCGGCGCCCGGCGTCAGGCTCGTTCCACACGGCGACGTAGCTGTCGGTGAAGGTTGTCAGGTCCAGGCCGGTCATGGCTGCTCCTCGGTCGCGGGTGATGCGGTGCGACCACGACTGTGCTGCGGTGCCGGCAGCCCGGCAATTCCCCGCGAGGAATCGCCGATCCGCACCGCGACCGGTACACAGGAGCTGTGATCAGCCAATCGACCGCCGGGGCCCTGCGCGAGTGGCGGCGGCGCCGGCGCGTCAGCCAGCTGGAGCTGGCGGTACGCGCGGGGACCACGCAGCGCCACGTCAGCTTCATCGAGAGCGGCCGGTCGACGCCCGGCCGGTCGATGATCATCCGGCTGGCCGAGTCCCTGGACGTGCCGATCCGCGAACGCAACGCGCTGTTGCTGACCGCCGGTTTCGCGCCCGCCTACCCGCAGAGTGATCTCGCGGATCCGCTGCTCGCCCCGGTCCGGACGGCACTGGAACGCATCCTGCACGGCCACCGGCCGTACCCGGCCGTGGTCGTCGACCGCCACGGCGACCTCGTCTCGGCCAACGCGGGCTTCGAGGTGATCACCCGCGGCGTGGATCCGCGGCTGCTCGAGCCGCCGGTGAGCGTTCCCCGGCTGCTGCTGCATCCGCTCGGCCTCGCACCGCGCATCGTCAACCTCGACCAGTGGGCCTGGCACGTCGTCGACCGGGTGCAGGCCGAAAGCCTGCGCAATCCGACCGAGCAGCTCCGGCACCTGGCGGCCGAGCTCACCGGCCTCGCTCCCCCGCGGTCGTCCACACCGGACCATCTGGGTTTCGCCGTGCCGCTGCGCCTGCGCGTCGGCGACCCGGCGGACCGGGAGCTGCGGCTCATCACCACGCTCACCCACTTCGGCACCGCCACCGACGTCACCGTGGCCGAGCTCCGGCTGGAGGCGTTCCTGCCCGCGGACGCCGCCACCAGCAGCGCGCTGCACGAGCTCGTCACGTGGTGAACGCGCGCAGCGCCAGCTCCAGCTCGAAGCGCAGCCGCGGGTCGCGGATCTGGTCGCCGAACAGCTCGGTCAGCCGGCGCAGCCGGTGCCGCACCGTCTGCGGGTGGACGTGCAGGTGGCCGGCCACCTCGTTGGCGTTCTGGTTGAAACTCAGCCAGGCCAGCAAGGTCTCGGCGAGCAGCCGGCGCTTGTCCTCGCGCAACCCGTCGAGCGGGGCCAGGCGGCGCTGGGCGAGCGCGGCCAGCAGCGCCTCGTCCTGGAACACGGCCAGGGTGGCCAGGTGATCGGCGCACCAGATGATGCGCCGGCGCGGGATGCGGCCGTTGGCTGACAGCTCCAGGGCCAGCCGGGCCCAGCGCAGCGACCTGCCGGCGTCCATCGGCTCGACCGGCAGTCCCACCGCCGCGTGGTGCCGGGCCAGGCCGTTGACCAGGGCCCGGACCTGGGCCTGGCCTTCCGGGTCCGGCACGATCAGGCACGGTTCGACGTGGTCGAACACGGACAGGATCTCCGGCGCCAGCATCGGTGGCTGGGACAGGGGCCCGGGGGCGGCGACGACCACGCCGGCGAGGCGGCGCGGCAGGTGCC
>NZ_JBEZGQ010000074.1:0-16458 GCF_040650095.1 Actinoplanes sp. NPDC048791
ATCGCGACCCGCTGGCGCTGGCCGCCGGAGAGCTGGCCGGGCTTGCGGGCGAGCACGTCGCCGATGCCCAGCGCGCTGGCCACGTCGCCGATCCGCTCGCCGCGCGGCCCGGGCTCGATGCCGGAGAGCTTGAGCGGGAAGCCGATGTTGTCGCCGACGGTCATGTGCGGGTAGAGCGCGAAGTCCTGGAAGACCATGGCGATCCGCCGGTCGCGCGGGGCCAGGTCCATGACCGGTTCGCCGTTGAGCAGGATGGCGCCGGCCGAGGGGTCCTCGAGGCCGGCGATCATGCGCAGGACGGTGGACTTGCCGCACCCGGACGGCCCGAGCAGGACCATGAACTCACCGTCCTCGACGTCGAGGCTGACGCGGTCGACCGCGACCGTACCGTCCGGCCAGACCTTGGTGACGTCCTTGAGCGCGACGGTGGACACCGTCAACCTCCTGCGTTTGAGCTGCGACGATGGCTTAGCGTGACTACAGCCATCGATGCCTGCCATCGGGTGAACGTGCCATTTGCCGACAGTCACCGGATCGTCACCCGTTTGCGGGCTTCGCAAGATCGACTAATTGCATCGTCTGTGCAGGTCGCAGTACTCAAGACCCCGTCGCGACGGGAAGGGCCGGGTGTTCCGGACCGGAAATTTACTTACCGGTACCGGCCAGTAACACCCGGCGCACGACCCGTTCGGCCGCTCCGCCGTCGTCGAGGGAGCAGAACCGTTCCCGGAACCGGGCCCGCCGCTCGCCCGCGACGGCGTCCTCGTAGGCACCGCCGCGGAAGACCTCGACCAGTTCGGCGAAGGTCGTCGCCACCGCACCCGGCGGAAGTTCCATCAGGTCGAAGTACGTGCCACGCAGCTCACGGTAGGCCGGCCAGTCGGGCGCGAAGATCACCAACGGCCGGTCGAGCACGGCGAAATCGAACATCGCCGACGAGTAGTCGGTGATCAGCACGTCGGCGGCCAGATAGAGGTCCTCGACCACCGGGTACGCGGACACGTCCAAAATCCGCCCCCGCCGCGCCCCGGTCCGCTGAGCCGCGGTCACGTGGAAGTAGTGCGCCCGGACGAGCAGCACCGTGTCCGGTCCCAGGCGGTCGGCGAACGCGTCGATGTCCAGCACCTGCTGACCGGGCGGCAGCCACTCCCGGTGCGTCGGCGTGTAGAGCACGACCCGCTCGCCGGGTGCGATCCCCAGCTTCTCCCGCATGGCGGCCGTCTCCGCCGGCGTCGCGAGGGCCAGCCGGTCGTTGCGCGGGTAGCCGACCTCGAGCGTCTCGTACCGGCAGGGGTACGCCCGCTCCCAGGCGACCGTCGTGTGCGCGTTCGCCGTGATGCTGAAGTCCCAGCGGTCCGCCCGGCCCATCTGCGCCCGGAAGTCCTGGTCCTTGGCCGCGGCCGGGTGATCGGCCTGGTCCATGCCCATCATCTTCAGCGGCGTGCCGTGGTGGGTCATCACGTGCGTGGTGCCGGGCCGCTTGACCACCCAGTTCGGCCAGTTGACGTTGTTGACCAGCCAGCGCGCCCGCGCCAGCAGGCGGTAGTACTCCCGCGAGCCGGCGACCACGTAGTCGGTGCCCGGCGGCACGGACTTGAGCCGGGACCGGCCGACCACCCACACGTTGCGCACGTCCGGGGCCAGCTCCGCCGCCTTGGCCGCGATCGCCGCGGGGTTGCAGCTCACCCCGCGATACCAGTACGCGGCGTACAGCGCGAGCTTGTCGTCCACCGGCCGCCGCAGCTGGAGCTTGTAGTAGCCCTGGTACACGGCTTCCCGGACCTTGCGGGCGAGCTTGCGGGCCCGGCGGATCGAGACCCGCTTGAACCGCCGTACTTTCTTGGCCTTGCGGGCTGCCCCCTCCGCGACCCGGAACGGCAGGAACGCCTCTTTCTCCACGAGCCGGTACGGCAGCCCCTCCGGCCCGTCCGGGATCTCGTAGCCGGCCGCGGGCCGGTACTTGCGGGCGTGCTCGACGATCCGCTCGAAGAAGCGCCGGCGTGAGCCCCGCCGCACCCGCTCGGCGTTGCGCAGCACGCTGAGGTAGTGCCAGAGCATCCGCTTGTAGAGCGCCGGCCGCAGCACCTCGGGCTGCGCCGAGAAGGCGTCGACCATGGTGAACGCGTGTTCCCAGTGGTCGAAGATCTCGAAGTGCCGGTCCCCCAGGGTCCGGGTGATCGCCCCGGTCCGGCGCTGCCGGTAGTGCACGCAGGTGCGCGGCAGGCCACTGATCCGCTGGGCCGCGGCCAGCACCGGGTACGTGAACGAGACGTCCTCGTACCAGCCCTGCTCGAAGCGGAAGTCGAGCTTGACCAGCAGGTCCCGGCGGACGACCTTGTTCCAGGCGACGTGCAGCACGTTGAGCACCCGTGGCCACTCCGCCACGGTGAACGTCTCCGGCGCCTCGGCCAGCACCTTCGCGGCACCCGCGACCACCACCCGGCCGTCCCAGTGCACCCGGTCGAAACCGAAGATCAGCACGTCGGGACCGGTGTCGGCGAGCCGGTCGGCGATCGCGGTGAGCGCGCCCTGGGCCAGCCAGTCGTCGCTGTCCAGGAACCAGACGTAGTCGCCGGTCGCGTGGTCGAGGCCGAGGTTGCGGGCCCGGCCCAGCCCGACGTTCTCCGGCGCGGTGACGACCTTGACCCGGGAGTCACGGGCGGCGTACTCGGCCAGGATGGCGCCGCTGTGGTCCGGCGAGCAGTCGTCGACGGCCACGACCTCGATGTCGGTGAACGGCTGCTCGAGCAGGGAGTCCAGGCACTGCCGCAGGTAGCCCTGCACCTTGTACACGGGCAGGACCACGCTGAGCAGGGTCATCGCTTACCTCCGGAGCGCCAGTCACGAACCGCACCCGCGAGGAACGAGCCGCCCACGACGACGGCGAGCAGCAGCTCCCCGACCGTGGCGACCCCGGCCAGCGCACTCAGCACCAGCACGACGACCCGGCCGTCCCAGCCGAGCCATGCCCTCGCCGCAGTGGCGTCGGGCGCACCCTTCTCCATCCGGGCGGTCAGGTCGTAGTGATCAAGTGCCAGGACGAACAACAGCAGATAAACAATGGGCGTGGGCACGGCACAGATCAGGCCGACCGCGACGACCATGAGGTATTCGGCCGCGCGCAGCCCGGCCGGGATCAGCCAGTCCAGCGGGCCGCCGTGCCGCGCCCGGGCGGCCAGCCCGGCGCCGAGCACCAGCAGCGTGACCGCGATCAGCCAGACCGAGGCGTCGCCGGCCCGGACCAGATCCACCCGGAGGTCGCCGGAGGTCCAGAAGCCCCACTCGCTGCCGCCCGGCACGACGCCGGTCAGCAACCCGATCACCAGTCCCAGGGCCGCCAGGGCCGCCACGACGGTGCAGACCAGCGGGGCCTTGACCTTCGCCGCGCTCAGGACCGCGCGGACGAGCAGGCCGTCGTCGCGGTGCCGCGACGTGTCGACCGTGTCCAGCACGCCGACGCGCATCGAGAACGAGCGCAGAGACCGCAGACCCAAGGTGTACGCCGCAGCGAGCAGTCCCCAGCCCACCACAGCGGCCAGGGCCACCCGTCCGTTGCTCACCGCGGCGAGCACGGCGATCAGCGCCCAGCGCTCCCCGATCGGGAAGACCACGATCCGCTTGAGCCAGTACGCCGCCGACCCGGTGTCCGCCTGGACCCGGTTCGAGGCCCGGCTCAGCCGCGCTCCCACGCCACCGCCGGCGTCACTGTTGCCGGCGGTGCCGACGGACTGCCGGGCGGCGGCTTCGTCGTGCAGGGCGCCGTACCAGGTGTCGGTCATGTGGCGGACCGTCTGCAACACGATCGCGGTGATCGCGAGCGGCCACGCGTACGGCAGACCGGCCCGTTCCGCACCGGCGGCGAGACCGGCGTAGACGGCGTACTCCTTGGCCCGGTCGGCCATGGTGTCGAGCCAGCCGCCGAACGCGCCGAACGTGCGGGTGTAGCGGGCCAGTTGTCCGTCCACACAGTCCAGGACGAAGCCGAGGTAGAGCAGGACGGCCCCGGCGATGAGCGCGGGCCGCGAACCCTCCCAGAAAGCGAGGGCGGCGGCCACGGCGAAGACGACGGACACCGCGGTGACACCACTCGGGGTCAGGCCGAGGCGGGCGCACAGCTTGGTGACGATCGGGGACCAGGTGCTCACCGCGTACGTGGTGAAGAAGTCGTCCTTCTCCTTGACGGCCAGCCGCAGCAACGCGGCGTCCTCGTCCACCGCGGCGACAGCGGCCCGGGCGGTGACGAGACCGGCCTCGGTGTGCACCCGCTCGGCGTGCAGCAGCCGCACCCGGGTGGCGATGGGCACCAGCCCCGCCGCCAGCAGAGCGCGCAGCAGCACGTCGATGGCGTCGCGCTGAGCGGTCGCGGTGGCCGCACCCTCGCCGGCATCATGCGCGGGCGACGGCTGAACCGAGTGGTCGGCCGCCTGCGACGCGGCGGCTGCCAGGATCGGCAGGTCGGCCGGGGCGATGCTGATCGCGCCCAGGAAGCGGGTCGTCCCATCACTGGCGAACACCAGGCGGCCGCGCTCCTCGCGCAGATCACCACCGTCCTCGGCGACCACCAGCGCGGTGCTGCGGCCGGCCGGCTCGGTGGCCAGGGTGCGCAGCAGGCTCGGATGCGCGACCAGGTTGTCGGCGCAGAGCAGCAGCGGCTCGTCGGCGACGGCGGCGATCCGGGCGACCTCGCGCAGCTGACCCGCGACGTCGAGACCATCCACCGGAACGACGGTCGTGGACCCCGCGGCGGCCAGCGCCGCGGTCAGCTCGTCGGCGAGCCGGCGGGCGGCACCCGGACCGAGGTCGTTGCCGGTGCTCCCGCACAGGACGGCGAGCGTCACCGAGACATCCCTCCCACCTCGGACGCCCGTGCACGCGGTGTGTGGGGGCGAGATTGCCCAGATGTTAACAGCGGCCCCGCACCGGGTACGGGTAGCCCTTACGGGAATGTGAGCGCCCTTCTCCACCTCGGGACCGAGGGCGGAGTGGCGGCTGGTCCATACCGTTGACAGTGGTTGCGGCGCTCGGCTGCGACCACCACCGATGAGGAGTGAGTGACGTGACCCGCCGACTTGCCCGGCCCCGCGACGACCGATGGATCGCCGGCGTCTGTTCCGCCCTGGCCCGCCGGTTCGGGGTCTCCTCTTCAGTGATGCGGCTGATCTTCGTCGTGTCCTGCCTGCTGCCCGGCCCGCAGTTCCTGATCTATCTGATCCTCTGGGTCCTGCTCCCCAACGAGTGACCTCGGACAAAGCGCGGCGCCCCTTCCCACGGCCGGGAGGGGGCGCCGCCTCTTTGTGTCAGGGAGTGGCGAAGGTGACCGTCACCGAGGTGTAGCCCAGGCTGGCGAGCAGGCCGGTGAGCATCTTCTCGGTGTTGTCGCGGGCCCGCTGATCGAGCCCGCTGCTGCGCGCCGCCTCGGTGATCCGCTGCTGGGCGAGCTGATAGACGCGCTGCTGCTGGTTCGGATCGTTGCTGAACGCGCCGCCGATGCGGTTGAGCAGGCCGCGTTCCTCCGCGACGACGTAGCTGCGCTCCATGTCGAGGGCGGCCTGGCCCTGCTGCGGGGCGGGCAGCTCGATCTGCACCGACTTGTCGGCGTTGTTGACCTTGAGTGCGCCCTCGGTGAGCGTGCCGAAGTCGACGTACTCCTCGACCGTGCCCGAGCCCACGAACAGCGTGCGCTTGTTGACCAGGAACTCGGGGATGTTCTCCTTGTTCTCCTGGAGGTCGACGATGACCTGGAAGGTGCCGTCGGCCGCGACGTAGCGGCTCAGGTCCCGCATCGACTGCAGCAGCACCGGCTGGCTGCGGTCGGTGGTCTTGTCGGAGAACGGGTTGTCGAAGCTGGGCAGGACGTTGATCGCGCGCAGCCCGAGGCACATGGCCACGATCAGCGCGAAGACCACGCCGGTGAAGATGACGACGCGGGCGAACCCGCCCAGACCCGGCTTGCGGTCCCCGGCCGGGGCCGGATCCGGGCCGGCCGGGTCGTCCACGGATGGTGCGGGGCGGGTCGCTACCTGGTCGTCGACCTCGGGATACTCCCGGGTCGGCTCGTCGACGTCACGCGAACTTGCCATCGGTGCTCACCCCCTCCTTCTGTGCTCAACGGTACGGAAGGGGTACGACACTCGCATCCGGTCAGCCGGCGAAGGCGCTCAACCCCGTCAATTTCTGCCCGATGACCAGCTGGTGGATCTCCGAGGTTCCCTCGTAGGTGAGCACACTTTCGAGGTTGTTGGCGTGCCTGAGCACCGGATACTCGCCGCTGATGCCGTTGGCGCCGAGGATCGTGCGGCACTGCCGGGCGATCTTGATGGCTTCCCGGACGTTGTTGAGCTTGCCCACGCTGACCTGCTCGGGGCGCAGCCCGACGGCGTCGTGCCGGCGGCCCAGGTGCAGCGCCAGCAGATAGCCCTTCTGCAGCTCGAGGGTCATGTCGGCCAATTTCGCCTGGGTCAGCTGGAAACCCGCGATCGGACGGCCGAACTGCTCGCGGGTGCCGGCGTACGCGATCGCGGTCTCCAGGCAGTCGCGGGCCGCACCCAGCGCACCCCAGACGATGCCGAACCGGGCCTCGGTGAGGCAGGACAGCGGAGCCTTGAGGCCGCGCGCGGTGGGCAGCCGGGCCGACTCGGGCACCCGGACGTCGTCGAGGGTGATCTCGCCGGTGGCCGAGGCGCGCAGCGACAGCTTGAGCTTGACCTCACGGGCGGTGAAACCCTCGGTCGAGGTGGGCACGGCGAACCCGGCCACGCCCTCGTCGGTGCGGGCCCAGATCACCGCCACGTCGGCGACCGGGGCGTTGGTGATCCACATCTTGCCGCCGGTCAGCACCCAGTCGTCGCCGTCGCGCCGGGCCCGGGTCGCCATGTTCGCCGGGTCGGAGCCGTGGTCCGGCTCGGTCAGCCCGAAGCAGCCGATCAGCTCCCCCGCGGCCATGCCGGGCAGCCAGCGCTGCTTCTGCTCCTCGCTGCCGTACTTCCAGATGGCGTACATCGCGAGCGAGCCCTGCACGGAGACGAGCGAGCGCACACCCGAGTCGGCGGCCTCCAGCTCCAGGCAGGCCAGCCCGTACGCCACGGCGGACGCGCCGGCGCAGCCGTAGCCGGTCAGGTGCATGCCGAGCAGGCCGAGCTTGCCGAACTCGAGGGACAGATCGCGGACGGGGACCTCGCCGCGCTCGTACCAGTCGGCGACGTAGGGGCGGACCCGGTCGTCGACGACCCGGCGGGCGAGCGCGCGGACATCGCGCTCCTCGTCGGTCAGCAGAGCGTCCAGGTCGAGGAGATCGAGCGGGGAGACGACGGCCATACCCATAAACTAGCGGTGTTAGTTGTCGATGACGAGCACTCTCGCGTGGATCTGGTTGCGCTGCTGCAGCGCCGCCCGCAACGCGCGGTGCAGGCCGTCCTCCAGATAGAGGCCGCCGTGCCACTCGACGACGTGCGGGAACAGGTCGCCGTAGAACGTCGAGTCCTCGGCCAGCAGCTTGTCCAGGGCCAGCTCACGCTTGGTGGTGATGAGATCGGCCAGCCGGATGGGGCGGGGCGGGATCTCGGCCCATCTCTTGAGTGTCGTGTGATGGTCGGGGTACGGCGCTCCGTCCCGTACCGCTTTGAAGATCACGACGGCACGCTCCCCTCCGGTCCTCACGCACGTCCAGCCCGCCCGGCGGACAGCTGTGCCTGCCAGCCTAGCGAGCCGCCAGCCTAGCGGCCGGTCCGCGTCCCGGCGTCGTCACCCGTTGTCAGGTTTCCCTCGCGGACGGCCCACCGGCCGCGGTCCACCGGCCATGATGCACCACCTCGTCCACCGGGCGGTGCCCCCGGCGTAGTGACGGTGACCTCTTGTCGGGTGCCGGGTAGCCGATGGTCAGGGCGCCCACCGGCACGAATTCGTCAGGAATGCCGAATGCGTCCCGGAACGGACCGACCCGCTCGGCCGGCACCCCGAAGAACAGCGAACCCAGCTCCTCGTTCACCGCGGTCAGGTGGATGAGCAGGGCGGCGAAGCCGGTGTCGATGTCCCAGTACGGCACCGGCCAGCGGCTCTCGTCCCGGTCGGTCCAGCCCTTGTCGGCCTGGGCGTAGCGCTCCAGGTAGACCGACTTGTTGGAGAGCGCCACGATGATCAGCGGCGCCGAGCGCATCCGGTCGAGCCACGAGCCGGCCGCGGCCTGTTCCGCCGCGGCGTCCCCGCGGGGCGCCGTCACCGACCAGTAGAGCTCGCGGTCAGCCGGCTCGCTCAGCACCAGGAAACCCCAGCCCTGGGAGAAGCCGGCCGAGGGCGCCCGCAACGCGTGCCGGATCAGCTTGTCGACGATCTCCGGCGGCACCGGCCGGTCCGGGTCATAGGTGCGGACCATCCGGCGCCGGCGCAGGACCTCGTCGAACTCCATGCTCAGGCCGCCGAGGGCCGCACACCCCAGCTGGCCCGCCAGGTCTGCCCGGGCGCCAGCACGATCAGGTCGCGGCCGGAGCGGAACGCGTCCGGCGGGCAGGTCATCGGCTCGATGGCCAGGGACCGGCGGAACCGCTCACCGGTCAGCGTGTCGCCGGTGAAGACCTGCCACCAGTGGAAGTTCTCGTCGCCCCAGACCGTGACGGACTGCGAGCCGTCGGGCGCGGCGATGGTCACCGCGGAACCGCCGTCGGCCTGGCGGTCCAGGTCACCCCAGGTGGTGTCCAGCACGGCCGAGCCGACCCGGCGGGGCTCGGTGTAGTCGTACTCGGTGCCGGCCACCTTGACCGCGCCGATCGGCAGCAGCCGGGCGTCGGCCAGGACCCGGCTGCGGCCGGGCACGTGCAGCAGGATGTCGTCGACCGCGACGCCGGGCAGCTGGAGGTACGGGTGCACGGAGAAGCCCCAGGGCGCGTTCTGGTCGCTGGTGTTGACGACCTCCTGCTCCGAGCGCAGCCCGTCGGCGGAGACGCTCCACCGGGTGCGCAGGGTCAGCGCCCACGGGTAGCCGATCTGCGGCGGCAGGTCGAACTCCACCGTCACCGAGTCGCCCGTCTGGTCGGCGAGCTTCCACCGCGACCAGTTGGTCAGCCCGTGGATCGCGTTGTGCCGCGCGGGCTCGGTCAGCGACAGCTGGTGCGCGGTGTCCTCGAAGGTGTAGTGCCCGTCGCGGATCCGGTTGGGCCAGGGGGCCAGGATCTGGCCGGCCGAAGCGGGCGAGATCTCGTCCGGGCCGAAGCCGTCCAGAACCTCCCGGCCGCCCGCGGAGTAGTGGCGCAGTACGCCACCGACCTCCACGATCACGGCCCGGTGGCCATCGGCCTCGATGGCCCACTGCAATCCAGATCTCGCCGCCACGACGTCAGTCATGCCGCTGACATTATCGGTTGTCCTCCGAGGCGGCCGGGGGACGGTAGCGAAGCAGGGCGGGGAAGGCCAGCGCGAGCACGACCGCCAGCCCGGCGGCGGCGAAACCACCACCGGCCCAGGAGGCGGTGGGCCCGGCCACGTCGGCGGTGGCACCGGCCCGCAGATCACCCAGCCGGGGACCCCCGGCCACCACCACGGTGAAGACGCCCTGCAGCCGTCCGCGCAGCCGGTCGGGCGCGAACGTCTGCAGGATCGACTGCCGGTAGACGGCACTGACCAGGTCGGCCGCGCCGCCGACGGCGAGCAGCAGCACCATCAGCCAGAGCGAGTGGGCCAGGCCGGCCAGCCCGACCGCGATGCCCCAGCCCACGACGGCGATGACCAGGGCGACCCCCTGCCGCTTGATCCGCCCGATCCAGCCGGAGGTCAGCCCGCCGAGCACCGAGCCGATCGCGATGGCGGCGAAGAGCCAGCCCACGGCCGAGCCGCCGCCGAAACGGTCCTCGGCGATCTCCGGGAACAGCGCCCGCGGCATGGCCAGCACCATCGCGACGATGTCCACCGCGAAGGAGAGCAGCAGCACCGGCTGGCCGGCCAGGAACCGCAGGCCGTCGGCGATGCCGCGCAGACCGGCGGTGGGCCGGGCGGTGACGCCGTCGTCGTGCACCGGCGGGATCGGCGGCAGCCGGTAGGTGGCCCAGAACGAGATGGTGAACAGCACCGCGTCGACCGCGTACGCGATGGTCACGCCCGTGTCGGTGGACCAGGCGCCGAAGATCAGGCCCGCGGCCAGCGGGCCGAGGACGCCGCCGGCGGTCGTGGTCGTGTAGGCCAGGGTGTTCGCCGCCGGCACCAGCTCGCCCGGCACGATCCGCGGGATGATCGCCTGCCGGGCCGGTGAGCTCACCGCGAAGCCGGCCGACTGCACGGCGGTCAGCGCGAGCAGCACCCACGGGCTGTGCAGGCCGAGCAGCGCCTGCACCAGCAGGCCGGCGGTGGCCACCCAGGCCAGCGTGGAACTGGCCAGCAGCAGCTTGCGGCGGTCCACCACGTCGGCGGCGGCGCCGCCCCACAACCCGAAGACCAGCAGCGGGACCAGGGCGGCGATCCCGAGCAGGCCCACCCAGGCGGAGGACCGGGTGATCGAGAACATCTCCACCGGTACGGCCACCGAGGTGAACTGGAAGCCGAAGTACGCGACACCGTTGCCGATCCACATCCGCCGGTACGCCGTCCCGCGCAGCGGCCGGACGTCGATGACCCAGCTGCGGCGCCGTTCCTTGACGGCTTCCCCGGTGACCTGGCTCGCGGCCTCGACCGGCTCCTGGCTCACGGAGCGAGCCGCTCGACGACCCAGCCCGGGCCCGTACGGCGGAAGCGCAGCCGGTCGTGCAGCCGGTTGCTGCGGCCCTGCCAGAACTCGACCGTCTCGGGGATCACCCGCAGCCCACCCCAGTGCGGCGGAGGCGGCACCGGCCCCTCGGTGCCGAACCGCTCGACGGCGGCGGCCAGCCCGGCCTCCACCGCGGCCCGGTCGGGCAGCACCTCACTCTGCGGGCTCGCCCACGCGCCGAGCTGCGAGCCGCGCGGCCGGGTCGCGAAGTACTCCTCGGTCTCGGCCCGGTCCACCGGCTCGACGGCGCCGGCCACCAGCACCTGCCGTTGCATCGGGAACCACGGGAACACCAGGCTCGCGGCCGGGTTGCTCAGCGCCTCGGTGCCCTTGCGGGAGGCGTAGTTGGTGAAGAAGACGAACCCGCGCTCGTCGTAGCCCTTGAGCAGGACCGTACGGGCGCTGGGCCGGGCCGCCGGATCGGCCGTGGCGACGATCATGGCGTTGGGCTCGGGCAGGCCGGCCGCGCTGGCCTCGGCGAACCAGCGGGCGAACTGGCTGGTCCAGTCCGCGGCCAGGTCGGACTCGAGCAGCGCGCCCCGCTCGGTGTAGTCGCGCCGCATGCCGGCGGGCGACAAGGATTCCGGGGTCACACGCTCTCCTTATCCGAGATTGACCAATCGAACCTAAGTCCCGGACGGGGGCCCGTCCCCTCGGCGAGGATAGGTGTCGCCGACAGCACATTTCCGCGGGTCGACCACCGGTCACCCAGCGGGCAAGATGAAACACCCACGGCTTTGTCCAGCCGGGACCCCAGGAGGCGCATCGTGTCCGATTTCAAGCCGGGCCTGGAAGGCGTGATCGCCTTCGAGACGGAGATCGCCGAGCCGGACAAAGCGGGCGGCGCGCTGCGCTACCGGGGCGTCGACATCGAGGATCTCATCGGTCACGTCTCGTTCGGCAACGTCTGGGCCCTGCTGGTCGACGGTCGCTTCGGTCCGGGGCTGCCGCCGGCCGAGCCGTTCCCGGTCCCGGTGCACTCCGGCGACATCCGCGTCGACGTGCAGTCGGCGGTCGCCATGCTCGCGCCGTACTGGGGGCTCAGCCAGCTGCTCGACATCGACGAGGACCAGGTCCGCACCGACCTGGCCCGGGTCTCGGTCACCGCGCTGTCGTTCGTCGCGCAGGCCGCCCGCGGGCTGGGCCTGCCGGCCGTGCCGCAGAAGGACATCGACAAGGCGCAGACGATCGTCGAGCGGTTCATGAAGCGCTGGCGCGGCGAGCCCGACCCCCGGCACGTCAAGGCGGTCGACGCGTATTTCATCTCGGCGGCCGAGCACGGCCTGAACGCCTCCACCTTCACGGCCCGGATCGTCGCCTCGACCGGCGCGGACGCCGCGGCCTGCATCTCCTCCGGCATCGGCGCGCTCTCCGGCCCGCTGCACGGCGGCGCCCCGTCCCGGGTGCTGCACATGATCGAGGCCGTCGAGCGCAGCGGCGACGCGGAGGGTTACGTCAAGGGCGTGCTCGACCGCGGCGAGCGGCTGATGGGCTTCGGCCACCGCGTCTACCGCGCCGAGGACCCGCGCGCCCGCGTGCTGCGGCGTACGGCCAAGGAGCTGGGCGCGCCCCGCTTCGAGGTCGCCGAGGCCCTGGAGAAGGCGGCCCTGGCCGAGCTGCACGCCCGCAAGCCCGACCGGGTGCTGGCCACCAACGTCGAGTTCTGGTCCGCGGTCGTGCTGGACTTCGCCGAGGTGCCGTCGCACATGTTCACCTCGATGTTCACCTGTGCCCGGGTGGCGGGCTGGAGTGCCCACATCCTCGAGCAGAAGAGGCTGGGCCGCATCGTGCGCCCCAGCGCCCTCTACGTGGGACCGGAGCCGCGCAAGCCCCAGGACGTCGAGGGCTGGGACGCGGTGCCGCATAATCTGTAACGGCTGACTGACCCTCTGGAAGGACCCCCGTGGCTGACCCGATCCGGATTCCCGACGACCTCAAGCCCGTCGACGGGCGGTTCGGCTCCGGGCCGAGCAAGGTCCGTCCGGAGGGCGTCGAAGCGCTGTCCCGGGTGGCCACCAGCTACCTGGGCACGTCGCATCGCCAGCGCACGGTCAAGGACCAGGTGGCCCGGCTGCGGGCCGGCATCGCCCAGTTCTTCTCCGCCCCGGACGGCTACGAGGTGATCATCTCCAACGGTGGCACCAGCGCCTTCTGGGAGACGGCGGCGTTCGGGCTGGTCCGCGACAAGGCCCAGTTCGCCGAGTTCGGCGAGTTCGGCGCCAAGTTCGCCAAGGCGGTCCGCGACGCGCCGTTCCTGGCCGAGCCGACCGTGCACAAGGCACCCGCCGGCAGCGCGGCCTACCTGACCGCCGAGGCCGGGGTGGACACCTACGCCAGCGTGCAGAACGAGACGTCCACCGGCGTGGCGGTGCCGGTGCAGCGGGTGGCCGGCGCCGACCCGGGTGCGCTGATCCTGACCGACGCCACCTCGGGCGGCGGCAGCATCGACGTCGACCTGACCCAGACAGACGTGTATTACCTGGCCCCGCAGAAGGCGTTCGGTTCGGACGGCGGCCTGTGGATCGCCCTGATGTCACCGGCCGCGATCGCCCGCGCCCACGAGATCAAGGAGTCGGGCCGCTACATCCCGCAGTTCCTGGACCTGGTCACGGCGATCGAGCAGTCCCGGCTGGAGCAGACCTACAACACCCCGGCGCTGGCCACCGTCTTCCTGGCCGCCGAGCAGGTCGACTGGATGAACGCGCAGGGCGGCCTCGGGTGGGCGGCCAAGCGCAGCGCCGAGAGCGCGGCGGCGATCTACGGCTGGGCGGACCGCTCGGAGGTGGCCGGCCCGTTCGTCACCGACCCGGCGCTGCGGTCGCACGCGGTGGCCACGATCGACTTCGCCGACAGTGTGGACGCGGCGCAGCTCGCCAAGGTGCTCCGGGCCAACGGCATCGTGGACACGGAGCCGTACCGCAAGCTCGGCCGCAACCAGCTGCGCATCGCGCTGTACCCGACCGTGGACCCGGCCGACGTCGAGGCGCTCACCCGCTGCATCGATTACGTCATCCATAAGTCCTGAACGATCCCGCGGCGTCGCCCGTACTGACGGGCGGCAATGTCGCCGGACTCGGGAGGCACGGATGGCACGGACGGGTATCGATACCTCGATCCTGCACAAGGGTGCACACAGCGCCTCTTATTTCGATCTCTCTCGTAGCATGAACGACGGCGCCGAGATCGTGGACTTCTGCATCCCGTGCAACCCGTACTTCCCCACCCCGGAGATGTTCGACGAGCTGTCCCGCGACCTGAAGAACATCCTGAAGTACTACCCGAGCGACTCGGCCAGCATCACCAACAAGCTGGCCAGCGTGCTGGGCCTGCACCCGCAGACCGTGGCCATGGCCAACGGGTCCACCGAGCTGATCACCTGGATCGACCACCTCCTGATCAAGGAGAGCGTCGCGATCCCGATCCCGACGTTCGGCCGGTGGACCGACCAGCCACTGGAGACCGGCAAGCGGGTCGACATGTTCCCGCTGCAGGAACGCGACGGCTTCCGGCTCAACCTGGAGGACTACGTACGGTTCATCCGCGACCGCGGCTCCCGGGTCGCGGTGGTCTGCAACGTCAACAACCCGGACGGCTGCTACCTGGCCCGGCGCGACGTCATCCGCTTCATGGACGCGCTCGGCGACCTCGACCTGGTGGTCATCGACGAGTCGTTCATCGACTTCTCCGACGCCGAGCAGTACCCCTCGGTCGGGCCGGACGCGGTGATCCGGCCGAACACCGTCGTGCTGAAGAGCCTCGGCAAGAACTTCGGCCTGCACGGCATCCGCTTCGGCTACCTGATGGCCAACCCGGCGATCGCCGGCAAGATCGCCAAGATTCTGCCCAAGTGGAACCTGAACTCGCTGGCCGAGAAGGTCGTCTACATGATCGAGGACCACCAGGACGAGTACGAGGACAGCCTGCGCCTGCTCAGCCGCGACCGCCGCGCGATGGCCGTCGAGCTGGCCCGCATCCCCGGACTGACCGTCTTCCCGTCGCAGGGCAACTTCATCCTGGTCAAGCTGCCGACCGAGTGGTCCGGCGTGGCCCTGCGCGACTACCTGGTCGCCAACCACGGCGTCTACACCCGTGAGTGCGGCAACAAACTGGGCATGACCAGCCAGTTCATGCGCCTGGTGGTGCGACCGACCCGCGACGTGGACCGGCTGATCGACGGCATGCTCGACTACGGCCGGCAGTTCCGGAGCCGGCTCATGTACGACGAGGACCCGCTGGAGCCGGCCCGCCGCTGGGCCAGCACGGTGGAGGAGGAACCGGACAACCTGATCCAGTACCCGGCCCACCGCACCACGGAGTACGCCGGCCGGCGCGCCGCGAACGGCTAGACCGAGCGGATCATGACGAGTTCGCCGTGGTCGAGCTCGCCGGTCTCGACGAATCCGGCGGAGCGGTAGAGCTTGCGGGCGCTCTCGTTGGACGGCACGACACTCAGGCGGACCCGGTCCACCCCGCGCTCGCGCTGGATCCACGCCACGGCGGCCTCGAGCGCCGCCCGACCCAGCCCACGGCCCTGGAACTGGTGGGCGATCATCAGGCGCGCGATGCTGTGCCCCTCGGCGGGCTTGTCCTTGTCGATCGGGTGGAACAGCACGAAGCCGACCACCTCGTCGCCGGAGTACACCGCCCGGGGCTCCGCGTCGGGGTAGATGTGGGTCTCGGCGATGCTGCGGACATTGGGCGCCACGAAGTCCGACTGCTCCGGGCGTACCTCCAGCTTGATGACGGTCCGGAAGTTCTCCGCGGTGATCGGGCGCAACTCGACGGTCATGCCGTCTTTGTAGGCCTGCCCGGCGCCGGCCGCAACGCCTTATCGCCGCCGGAGATCGCCTCGTCGCGGCCCAGGATCGTTGAAGATCATCTCTGCAGGTCAATGACTTTGACGGCGTGGCATACCCCCATCGAGTGACCGGGGCGCGTACCGTGTTCCGAAACGCGCCCGGGTGGCTGACTCTCGGGAGCACAGGCCAGACAGCGGCGAGCACGGGACGGAGGCAACGCATGCGGCCGGTACGCTTCGTGGCCCTCTCCGAAGATGGTCAGGCCCTGGTGCTCGCCGACGAGGTCGGCAGGCTCCTGGCACTCCCGATAGACGACCGGATCAGCGGTGCGCTGCAGGCCGACGGCACCCCGCACCCGGTCGGCACGGCCGTGGCGGTGGCGAACGCCGAGGTGATGGCATCCCTGTCCCCCCGCGACATCCAGGCCCGGATCCGCTCCGGCGAGTCCGCCGAGGACGTCGCCCGGGTGGCCGGAGTCCCGGTCGACCGTGTTCTGCGCTACGCGGGCCCGGTGCTGCAGGAGCGGGCCATGCTGGCCCAGCACGCGCGCCGCACCCGCCTCAAGACCTCCGACTCCGGTGCCCCGCTGGCCGAGGTCGTGGACAGCCGGCTCGCCCAGCACGGCATCGACACCGAGAAGATCTCCTGGGACGCGTTCCGCCGCGAGGACGGCACCTGGCGCATCGTCGCCACGTGGCCGTCCGGCAAGGCGACCGCCCAGGCGATGTGGGATCTCGACAAGGGCCGCCAGGTGGTGGCCCCGCACGACGACATGGCGCAATACCTGTGCGCCGAGCGCCCGACCCAGATCCTGGGCCAGGAGCCGGTGCCGGAGCGCACCCCGCACGAGCGCGGCGGCCACGGTCTGCCGGGCCCGTCGCGAATCAACGAGCCGGCCCGCGGTGGCCGGGGCCTGCCCGCCGCGTCCGACGC
>NZ_JBEZGQ010000075.1:0-16391 GCF_040650095.1 Actinoplanes sp. NPDC048791
CACAGGGCGGCGGCCAGCTGCGAACGCGCCGAGTTGTGGGTGCACACGAACACGACCCGGGCGGTGTCGGGCAGGCGGGGCGGCGTCAGCCGGGCGAGAGTGCCGGGCCGCAAGCGCAGGTACGTGCGCCGCCGGTCAGCCTCGGACCGGGTGCGCTCCAGCAGCCCGGCCGTGGCCAGCACCTTGACGTGGTGGGCGACGAGGTTGCTGGGCATCCCCAGGTCCCGGGCGATCTCGCCGGGCGAGGCGTCACCGAGGCTGAGCGCGTCCACGATGGCCAGGCGGGCCGGGTCACCGAGCGCCGCATGGATCCGCGCCCGCTCCCGCAGAGAATTCCGCTCAGTATCCATTGACTCAATCCTTGCTGAGTTTTTTCATCGATGCAAGTGGCCGCCTCTGGAGCGGGGTTGCTGAGCTGCGGCCGGTTCGGGCAGGCTGACGGTTCTGTCATATTCGGGGGTGTTGCGGTGGCCGCGTCGTCGGCTCGTACCAGAAGCAGTCGTGGTCTTCTGCTCTTCCTGTGGTTCGTCGCGCCGCTGGTGGAGCTGGGCGGGGTGCTGCTGTTCTGCGCGGCGGCGCCTGACCTCGCGCAGGACACCGCGTTCGGCAGCCCGGCCACCGAGATCCTCGCGGTGATCGTGCTGGCGGTGACCGTGGTCGGCACGATCCTGGTGTGGCGCGGGGTTTCCGGCGCCCTCCGGTGGATCACCGCGACCGCGCTGTTCATCGCGGCGGCGCTGACCGTGGCCCTCGGCGTCAGCTTCGCGACCGCCGGCATCCTGGCGCTGTTCACCCTGTTGATGGCCCACTCCGCGCTGTTCATCGCACTGATCGGCCGGGCCGCGCTGCGCTCCCCGGCCGGGAACGGACGGTGACGGCCATGGACGGCGACATGCTCGCCCGGCTCCAGCAGCTGCAGGCCAAGGTGACCCAGTTCGGCGAGCTCGCGACCCAGCTCGCCCAGGCCGTTCCCAAGCAGGCCGAGGGCTGCGACGCGTCCGGCTGGGTCCGGGTCGTGCTCGGCGCCGACGGCCTGCCCACGGCGATCAGCGTGCGCGACGGCTGGGACCGCCGCATCGAAGCCGCCGGGCTGGGCGCGGCCGTCATGGACGCCAACGCCGACGCGATCCGGCAGGGCATGAAGGCCTTCTCCGACCAGCTCGACGACAACCGCTGGTGGACCAAGCGGGCCCACGCCGAGGAGGACGGCCCGGATCCGTCGGCCGGCCCGGTCGCCCGTCCGCCGGCCGGCACGGAACGCGATCCCGGCGAGCTGACCGAGGACGTGCTCAAGGCCCTGCACATGGTGCAGCAGCCGGCGGAGACCGCGCCGGGCGCGGTCGAGGGCTCGGACCCGCAGCGGTACGTGACAGTGGCGCTCGGTCCCGGCGGCCTCGCCCGTTGCACCATCGACCCCGACTGGGCCGCCCGGCGCGACAGCAACGCCATCACGGCCGCACTCACCCAGGCGTTGCGCGCCGCCCGACAAGCCGTCCCGGCTTCCACCGCGCCGAGTGCCGACCTGGACGGGCTGCTCGGCGACGCGCTGGCGACCCTGCGCGCGATCACCGAACGACGCCCGGCTGGAGGAAACAACTCATGAGTGATCTGCCCACCCCGGACGAGGTGACGGTCGCGACCAATGTGCTGCGCCAGGAGGCGGGCATCTGGGACGACCAGAGCGCCAAGCTCAACAAGATCAGCAACGATGTCGCCGCCCGGGAGTTCGGCCGGCTGGAGGCGGGACTGTTCCAGATCATGGTCGGCCCGTACAACGAGATCATCGACGCGGTGGCGGCGCGGACCCGCGAGGGCGCCACCGCGATGACGGACATCGGGCGCACCCTGCGCTCGGTCGCCGACACCTACGACGCCGAGGACAAGGCGAGCGAGCACCGCATCCGCAACATCTACTGACCACGGGGACCCTGCGATGACTTTCAGCACTGCTCAGTTCGAGGCGACGCTGGCCGAGATCGAGTCCGGCATGTCAACCTTCTCGGCCAACCTGGGCAAGATCCCGCCGGCGGCGCAGCGGGCCACCGACCACTGGTACATCACCGACGCCGTGGCCGAGGGCATCACCTGGCTGGCGACCAAGACGGTGGAGATCGGCCAGGACATCCTGAACTGGTTCATCGACCTGCTCAAGGGCGCGGTGGCCCCGATCTACATGGCCATCGACGGCTTCAAGTGGCTGGAGATCCGCGGCGAGGCCAACCTCGTCGCGGCGAACCTGACGGACCAGAACCTGGCCATCGACAACTCGGAGTGGTCCGGCGACGCGCGGGAGGCGTACGGCACGGCGGTCGGCGCGCAGGCCGCGGCGGCCTCCCGGATCGGTTCGATCGCGACCAGCACCTCGGCCAACCTGCTGACGTGCGCGCTGGCCGGAGCAGCCTTCTACCTGACGCTGGCGGGCGTCCTGGCCAAGCTGATCGCAGCGACCATCACCATCATCGCCGCGTACGCCTCCGCAGCGTTCTCCTGGGCCGGCGCGGCCCTGATGCTGGAGGAAGCAGGCGTCAACACAGCCATCATCGGCACCGCCCTGGCGACGGTGACCGCCTTCGTGGGAGCACAGGTCACGGCGTTGGCCTTGCTGCACGGCGACGCGGTCGACCCGTCCAGCTTCCCGAACAAGGTGTGGCCGACGTCCAACTCGGCGCAGTACAGCGACGGCACGGTCAAGGACGACGACGCGGACTGGTCACTGAAGCCGGAGTGACCCCGGTCAGAAGCCGAGCCCGTCAAGGATCCGGACGACGGCGTTGGCCTTGTCGCTGTCGCGTTCGGTGGCGGCCGGCTTGTCCTCGCCCGCGATCAGCAGAATGACCTCGTCAACCTTGGCGACAACATCGGCGCGACCGGCGATGACGGCGGCGGTCCTGAGGTCCCGGGCCAGCACCAGCAGGGCGGCCGGGTCGGTGGTCTCTCGCTGTCGGTCCACGCCCCGAGCGTAGGAGCCGCCTGCCACTGCCGCTGACCAATTCTGTCGTATCTCCTCCGTAGGATCACCGCACGCCTGATCGGCGGATGTCTCTGTCCCGGAGGATCTGTGTCCCTTCCCCACCGCGCTGCCGTGGTCGTCACGGCGGTCGCTCTGCTCGTCCTGCCCGCTTCCGCCGGCTGGGCCGCCGAGGCCAATCACCCACCAGCCGTCCCGGCGTCACTGACCGTCGGCGGCGTCGCCTGCGAGCCCGGCGGCATCTGGGTTGGCGCCACGACTCCCCGGGTCACTGCCGACGTCACCGACGCCGATCTGGACGTGGTCCAGGGCGAGGCGGTGACCCCGCAGTTCGTGGTGTGGCCGGCCGGCGCCCCGGCCCAGCGGGCCGATTGGACGTCGCCCGACCTGGCCCATCCCGGCACGGTGTTCACCACGGTCCCGTCCACCCTGGTCAACGGCGGCCGATACCACCTGAAGGCCCGCGCCACCGACGCTGCCGGCGCTGTGTCCGCCTGGTCGCCCGTCTGCACCTTCACCGTCGACACCACCCGGCCGCACCCGCCGACTGTGACCTCCGCCGACTATCCGGAGGGGAAGCCCGGCGGCGGCGTCGGAGTCACCGGGAAGTTCACCTTCGCCGTGGCCGGAGACGACAAGGACGTGGTGACGTTCCGCTACTCGTCGAGCACAACGGGCCTGCGCGAGGTGCCGGCGGGCCGCCGGGGCCGGGCCACCGTGGAGATCACCCCCGACTGGTACGGCACGAGCGTCGTCACCGTCCAGGCGATCGACCGCACCGGCAACCGCTCGGCCGAGACCACGTACTCGTTCACCGTCATCGACCACACTCCCAAGGTTCTCGACCAGAATCCGGACGCCGGGGTCGGTGAGCCGCGGACCATCCGCTTCTGGAGTGCTGTGCCCGGCACGGCGTCGTTCACCTACCGGTTCAACGACGGCCCGGCGACAACCGTCGATGCGGACGCCGACGGCTACGGCACCGCCACCGTCACGCCGGACCGGCCCGGGGACAACTTCCTCACCGTCACCAGCCGGACGGCCGGCGGGGTCGTGTCCCCCGAGGCCAGGGTCAACGTGTACGTCCGGGTGGTGGTCCGGAGCCCCGAGATCAGCTCGCCCGACTTCCCGGGTGACGGCAACCCGCCGCCGACCGCCGGACAGCAGGTCACGATCGTCCTGCGCACCGATTCGCCGGCGGTCGCCGAGTTCGTGTGTTCGCTCGACTTCGGCGAGACCGAGCAGGTCGTCGCTGCCGACGAGAACGGCAACGCGACCTTCCGGCACACCCTCGTCGGCGAATACCTGGAGGTCCAGGCCCGCGCCCGCACCGCGGACGGCTCGGAGTCGGACACGGTCGTCACCGGATGGGAGCTGACGCCGGCGCCGTGACAGTGGTGTGGCGAGCCGGCTCACGGCGTTCGCGTGCTGCCGGCCGCGAGCTCCCGCAGCCTGCTCGCCACGGTCATGGCCGTCTCCTGCTCGTCGACCGCGCGGCGGATCAGGCCGAGCTCGTCCAGGATGGCCTCGGCCAGCGCGGTGAGCTCGTCCGCGGGCAGGTTCCTCCCGGCCTCCCGGAGCGGAATCTGCACGCTCTGGCCCGAGCGGGGATCGGTGGCCGTCATCGCCAGCTCGGCCTCACCGGTGTACGGCTTCAGCTCCACCCTGGCACCGCGCAGGTCGATCCGCCGGCGCAGCACGACGCGTCGTTCGATGAGGTACGGGCCCTTGAGCCACACCCGGTGCCGGGCCAGCCGCAGATACGCCGGGTCGTCACGGCGCTCACCCTAATCGCCGCGGCGGAAATCGGACGCTACAGCTAGGCGGCGGCCTCGCCGAGGTCGGCCATGTCGATGCCGGCCTCGCCCAGGATCCGCTGGACCGCGGCGATGCTCAACCAGTCGAGAACGTTGTCCTCGTGCACGACCCGGTACCACTGGGTCCGCCCGCGCTTGACGATCTCGACGCGCCACGCGCCGTCCGCCGTCTGCATCGCGTACTGGACCTTGGGCTCCACTTGATCGACGCTACGTCCTGTCGATCAAGGCCGCTACCAGGTCAAACAAACTACGTCGGCGTAATTCACCGCTCCCGGGCGAACCAGCTCGGCACCCCGCGGCGCCGTCCTACGGTGGGGCCATGGAGCAGTTCGAGGACGCCTGGAACTCCCTGGGCGAAGCCGAGCGGTCCCTGCTGCTGGACGCCCGCGACAGCCGGTCGGTGCCACCGGCGGTCGCGGACATCCTGGTCCGGGTGGCGCTGGCCGTCGAGCCCCAGCCCGGTCTCTTCCCGGCGCCGGTGCACTGGCCGATCGGCTTCCGCGACTTCCTCGACGACAAAGCCGCACTGATCGACCTGCCGGACGACCCGGAGTGCGAGTGACGCCGGTCAGCTCAGCCCTTCACCGCCCCCGCGGTGAGGCCCTCGGTCAGGAAGCGCTGCCCGAACGCGTACATGATCACCACGGGGATGCTGACCAGCAGCGACGCCGCGGCGAGCTGTCCCTGCGGTACGACGTCCCCGGCGATCATCGACTGCATCCCCACCGGGAGGGTCTTGTACTCGTCCTTGGTGATGAACACGAAGGCGAACAGGAACTCGTTCCAGGCGTTGGTCAGGGTGAACAGCGCCACCGCCAGCAGTCCCGGCTTGGCCAGGGGCAGCACCACCCGGCGGAACGCCTGGATGCGGGTTGAGCCGTCGACCAGCGCGGCCTCCTCCAGCTCGATCGGGATCGACGCGAAGTATCCGGTCAGCAGCCAGGTGGCGAACGGGATCGTGAACGTCGGGTACGTCAGCACCAGCGACCACAACGAGTCGGTGAGCCGCCACCCGATGAGCAGCTGGTACAGCGGGATGAACAGCAGGGCTCCGGGCATCACGTACGTCAGCAGCACCGTGACGGTGAAGCCCTGCGCCCCGCGGAACCGCAGCCGGGCCAGGGCGTAGCCGGCCAGGGCGGCACAGATCAGGGCCACCGCGGTGGACGCCGCGGACACCAGCACGGTGTTGAGGTACCAGCGGCCGAACGGCTGGTTGGTGAACAGCGCGCTGAACTGTTCCAGGGTCCACGGCGTCGGCCACAGGTCGTTGGCGCGCATGACGACCTGGCCTTCGGACTTGAAAGCCGTGACGGCGATCCAGTACAGCGGGCTCAGCACGAAGGCCAGCAACCCGGCCAGCGCGACCCCGGACCCCAGGTTTGCCACCAGAGACGACGCCCGGCGACCGCCCCGGGAGTTCAGGACCGAGACCGCCTTGCCGACCGCCACCGCGATCAGCAGTATCACGCCGAGGACAACCGCGGCCTTCCAGAAGATCTCGGGCGACGCCCAGGCCAGCAGACCGGTGAAGGCGGCGGTGACGATCCACGGCAGGGCCGTCCGCACTGTCCCGGCCCACTCGGGCATCCGGATCCGCCGGCGCGGCTTGGTGCCGGCCTCCTGGCGCAGCAACCGGACCAGGACGAACACCAGCGCGCCGATGACCGGCAGCATGACCAGCGTGACCGCCGCCCCGGCGCCGTACTGCAGCTGCAGGATCGCCTTCGAGTACGCGACCAGCACGTACGGCGCGGTCACGTCACCCGGGCCGCCCTGGGTCAGCAACCAGATGAGGTCGAAGTTGTTGAACGTCCAGATCGACGACAGGGTCACCGTCACGGTGATGACGTGACGCAGTCCGGGCAGTGTCACGTGGACGAACCTGCGCCACGGTGAGGCGCCGTCGATGGACGCCGCCTCGTACAGGTCGGCCGGGATGGCCTTGAGTCCCGCAAGGAAACAGACGGCGAAGAACGGCACGCCCTTCCACACGTTGACCAGGATCACCGACGGCATGGCCAGCGACGTGTCGGACAGCCAGCCCGCGGGCCAGCTGTCGATCAGATGCACATCGGCCAGCAGCGGCCCGATCCCGGACGCGGTGAGCAGGGTGTTGACGCTGCCGAAGATCGGGTCGAGCAGTGCGCGCCAGCTGAACGCCGTCACCACCGTCGGCACCACCCACGGCACCAGAAGAAGCCCGGTGAGCACAGCCCGCCCACGGCGCTGGCGGTGCAGCAGCAGGGCTGCGGCCAGGCCGAGCACAACCTTGAAGATCTCCGCGTACGCGGTGAAGACGAACGAGTTCACCACGCCCGTACGGAACTGGTCGTCGCCGGCGAGGGAGAGGTAGTTGCCCAGGCCGACGAAGACGCTTTCCTGGCCGTGCCGTTCCGTGGTGCTGGTGACGGCCGACTGCACGATCGGCACCAGCACGAGCGCGCTGACCAGCACGGCCGTCGGCGTCAGGAACAGAGCCGCCAGCCGCCAGTCCCGGCCCAGCCGCCGCTGGGTCGTCGTGAGGGAGCCGGGCCCCGGCGACGGGGAGGTCCCCGTCACCGGCGCCGGTGCTGAGCGGACTGCCGTCACTGCGGCAGCCCTTGCTGGGCAAAGATCTGCACCATCTTCGCGTGGGCGGCCTTCACGGCCTGTGCGGGCGCCGTGCCCTGCACGACCTGCTGCATCATGTCGGTCAGGACGTAGGCGGCGACGACGGCCTGCTGGCCGGCGCTGGCCTTCTGCGGGAACTTCAGGCCGTTCTTGGTGGACAGCGGCAGCGGCTGCTGGGACATGGTGCGCAGCATGGAGAACGCCGGGTCGCCGCTGGTGAAGAACGGGTCGGCTTCCCAGACCTTCTCCCAGGCGGGCATGGCCAGACCGGGTGCTTCCTTGGCCACTCCGACCAGTGCCGGCGCCGTGATCAGGTACTGGGCCAGGAGCCTGGCGAGGCCCGGGTTCTTGGCCCCCTTGAAGACGACAAAACCCTGGGACTGACCGAGCAGCAGGGACTTGTCGGTCGCCGGTCCGATGCAGTCGGAGAAGACGTGGGTGTTGGCGTACACGGGGTTCTTCTTGGTCTTGGAGTCCGCGTAGACGCTGAAGCTGTTGCGGGTGTAGCCCAGGATCCCGGCCAGCCAGTTCTCGTTGTTGCTGGTGTCGGTCCAGCTGGCGACGCCCGGCGGCAGCATCGGCTTGAACTTGGGATTGGTGTAGATGTCGCCCAGGAAGGTCACCGCCTGCACGGTCTCGGGCGAGTCGAACGTGACCTTGCGGCCGTCGTTGGAGGCGATCGCTCCGCCGTACGAGTTGATCAGCGCCTCGATCATGCCGTTGCCGTCACCGGACCGGTTGATCATCATGCCCCAGCCGAACCGGCGTTTGGCCGGATCGGAGATCTCCAGGCACAGGTCGCGCAGTTCCTCCCAGGTGTAGACGTCCTTGGTCGCGATGCCCTTCTCCTGCATCCAGTCCTTGCGCAGGAAGGACCCGATCCCGATGAAGTGGTACGGGATCGCGAACCACTTGCCGTCGAAGACGCAGAAGTTCTTGGCCTCGGCGCAGGGCTCGCCGTACTTGGCGGTCAGCGCCGTGACGACGTCCGTCACGTCCTCCAGGTCGCCCAGCCCATGGAACTGCGCGATGAACCGCGAGTCGGTCATGAACGCCAGGTCACGCGCCACGCCGCCCTCGACCTCGGCGTGGATCTTGGCTACCACGTCACCGGCGTCGGCCTGGACCAGGCTGTTCTCGATCTTGGTCCCGGTGACGCTCGCGAACTTTTCGATCGAGCTGTCGAGAGCCTCGTTGGCCTTGGTCGAGTACAGCTTCTGCGACAGCACCCCCATCGAGGAGCCCTTCATCGACGCCGCGGCGTCGATCAGCTCCTTCGGAACTTCCGCCTGCACCTTGGCGGGTGTATCGGAGGTGTCCCCGCACGCCGCCAGACCGGCCGCGCCGAGCACCCCCACCCCCATCCCCAAAAAGCCGCGCCGGGACCAGGCCGGTTTGTCCATGGACATTCGCCTCCTCCGTCTTCTCGCACCGCCGCCGCCGAAGGGCGTGGCTCTATCTGTGTCCTGAATCCGGTGACCGAAGAACTTCGCAGGCTGCGAGCGGCGACCGGGTCGAGGCGGTGCTGACGTCGAGATCGATTCGCATCACGGGCACCGCCGTTCGAGATTTCGAACTCAGTTCGAGATATCGTATTGGGTGGACGCGACGCTAGAGGACCACCGCGAGAGGTGTCAATGTTTCGATGCGATTTCGGAGCAGTACGGGCAAGCCGGTCAGTGCGAGCGGGCCCGGTAGCCCATCCGGGTGGACAGCGTGGCCGCGCCCTCGCGCACCAGCTCGGTCCATTCCACCTGCGTCTGCGGGGTCCAGCGGATGATCGGCGCGGAGATGCTCATGCCGGCGATGACGGCGCCGGAATGGTCGCGGATCGCCGCGCCGACGCAGCGCATGGCACTGTCGGACTCGCCGTCGTCGACCGCGATGCCCTCGGCCCGTACACGTTCGAGATGGGCCCGCAGCCGGTCCGGGTCGGTGATGCTGTCCGGCGTCATGCCGGACAGGGTGCCCTTGGCCAGCACCGCGTCCAGGGCGGCCTGATCGAGGTCGGCCAGCAGGATCTTGCCGACCGCCGTGCAGTGCGCCGGCAACCGCCGCCCGACCGCGGAGACCATCCGGACCGGGTGCGTGCTGTCGACCTTGACGAGGTAGATGACGTCGGGGCCGTCGAGCACGGCCACGTGGACGGCCTCGTTGCAGGCGGCACCCACGTCCCGCGCGACGCTCTGCGCCTCACGGACCAGGTCGAGCCGGCCGGCGAACGCCGCGCCGAGCTGGAACAAGGGCATGCCGAGCCGGTACTGGACCGGCTGGCCGGGTACGGAGATCAGGTACGAGCGGGCCTCGAGCGTGACGAGCAGCTCGTGAACGGTGGTGCGGGGCAGGTCGAGCCGCTCCATCACCTCGCGCGCCGACAGTTGGGGGCGGTCCAGGAACAGTTCGAGGACGTCGAGAGCGCGGATGACCGCCGGTACCACACGGGGCATGTCGATAGTCCCTTCGAAATGCCGGACCGGCACCTGCAGAGGGTAACCGCACATTTTTCCCGCATTACTACACACTGAGGATAGCCAATGCCGATTTCCATTCACCACCTGCGCGACGGCGACACCTCGCGCTGGGCGGTGTGCCAGGACGGCGGGTGGGGCGAGCTCGACGGTACGCTCGCCGGCCTGCTCGCCGTACCGCTCGACCAGGCCCGCGCTGTGGTCGAGGCCGCCGCCCGCGACACCCGCGGCGACATGCCCGGGCAGAAGGTGCTGCCACCCGTCGACGAGCAGGAGGTGTGGGCGGCCGGGGTCACGTACCTGCGCAGCCGCGACGGCCGTAAGGAGGAGTCCGGGCATGGCTCCCTCTACGACCAGGTCTACGACAGCGACCGCCCCGAGCTCTTCCTGAAGTCCAGCCCGTGGCGGGTCGTCGGCGACGGCGACGCCGTCGGGATCCGGGCCGACTCCGGCTGGGACGTCCCCGAGGCCGAGGTCGGCCTGGTGCTCAACGCGGCGGGCGAGGTGTTCGGCTACACCCTGGGCAACGACATGAGCAGCCGGTCGATCGAGGGCGAGAACCCGCTCTACCTGCCGCAGGCGAAGATCTACGACCGCTGCTGCGCGGTCGGCCCGGCGATCGTGCCGAGCTGGGCGGTCGGCCCGGGCCCGTTCCAGATCGGGCTGCGGGTGCTGCGGGACGGCCGGGAGGCCTACACCGGTACGACGTCGACGGCGGAGATGGCCCGCGGCTTCACGGACCTGGCCGGCTGGCTGTTCCGGGCGCTGACCTTCCCGGCCGGTGTGGTGCTGCTGACCGGCACCGGGGTGGTGCCGGACGCCGACTTCACCACGCAAGTCGGAGACACGATCCAGATAACGTCGGCAGAACTCGGCACACTGACCAACTCCGTCGTCGCGGTCGGCGGGGCCACCAACGGGAAGGCACAAGCATGACCACGATCGAGAGCCTCTCCCCGCAATTGCCGTCGGACGTTGTTGTGCGCGTACCGGACACAGCGCCGGACAAGGTGGCCGCAGCGGCCGACGTAGCCCGGGAATCGGCCACCGGATGGGCGCGCCAGCCGGCGCACGCCCGCGCGGCCGCACTGCATGCCTGCGCCGAGGCGGTCCTGGCCGCGACCGCCGAACTGACCGACCTGGTGGTCCGCGAGGTCGGCAAGCCTCGCGCCGAGGCGGGCGCCGAGATCGGCCGCGGCGTGGCGATCCTGCGCTACTTCGCCCAGCAAGCCCTGCACCCCGAGGGCGAGGTGTATCCCCCGGCCGACGGCGTGTCCCTGCTGCACACCCGCCGCCGCCCTCACGGCGTCGTCGGCCTGATCACCCCATGGAACTTCCCGGTGGCGATTCCCCTCTGGAAGGCGGCGCCGGCCCTGGCCTTCGGCAACACGGTGCTGCTCAAGCCCGCCCCGCAATCCTCCGCGGTGGCGCTGCGCCTGGCCGAACTCTTCGCCGGGACCCTCCCGAACGGCGTACTGACGGTCCTGACCGGCCTCGGCGGCACGGGCGAAGCGATCGTCGACTCAGCGGATGCCGTCTCGTTCACGGGTTCGGTCGCCGCCGGGCAGGCGGTCGCCCGGCGGGCGGTCACCCGCGGCATCCCGGTCCAATGCGAAATGGGCGGCCAGAACGCCGCCATCGTCCTACCGGACGCAGACCAGCAAGCGGCGGCAACAGCAATCGCGGCGGCGGCGATGGGGTACGCCGGACAGAAATGTACGGCGACCAGCCGGGTGATCGTGGTCGGCGATCCCGCGCCGTTCGCCGAGCGACTGGCCGCAGCGGTCGAGGCGCTACCCGTGGGCGACCCGGCAGACCCCTCGACGGTGGTGGGCCCGCTGATCGAATCCCGGCCCCGCGAGGCGATCCGGACGGCGGTGCAGCGTGCTGGCGCAGGGGGTGCCAAGGTGCTGACGGGTGCCCGGCAGCCTGACGGTGACGGCTGGTTCCAGGCGCCGACGGTGCTGGCGAATGTGCCGGCCGGCGACGACCTGCTGACCGAGGAGTACTTCGGGCCGGTGTGCGTGGTGCTGCCGGCGGAATCAGCTGAAGCCGCGGCGCGGACGGCCAACAACGTACGGCATGGGCTGGTGGCGGCTGTGTATACGCAGAATCTGGGGGCGGCGCTGACGCTGACGGATCGGCTGGATGTGGGAATGGTGAAGGTGAATGCGCCAACTACGGGGGTGGATTTCCACGCACCGTTCGGCGGGGAGAAGGAGTCGAGCTACGGGCCACGGGAGCAGGGGACGGCGGCGCGCGACTTCTACACCCGGACCGTGACGGTGACGCTCACGCCGTAGTTTGTCGGTCCGTTAAAGGCCCGCCTTGTCAGCTCCATGGACGGCCTGCGAGTGGGTGAACCCCGCGTATTTCAGCAGCTCGATCAGTCCCTTGCGCGAGGAGCCCGATACGCGGAGGTGGCTCTGGGCCGAGCTGGCCGCCTGCTCGTCGTAATCGATGTCCAGGGAGTCCACCGCGTGGGTTGACGCCTCCAACGAGTAGCCGGCCGAGGACAGCATCTCGATCAGTCCCTTGCGGGAGAACGCCGCCACGCGGAGGTAGCTCTGGGCCGACTTGACCGCCTGCTCGTCGTAATCGATGTCCAGGGAGTCCACCGCGTGGGTTGACACCTCCAACGGGTAGCCGGCCGCAGAGAGCAGTTCGATCAGTCCCTCGCGGGAGAACGGAGCAATCTTGAGGTACTCCTTGGCCGACCGAACGGCATTCTTCTGCTCGGCCGACCCCGTCCCGGCGGTGGGCCTGATTCTTGTCGGGTCCACTGTGGGCTCGGTGGCGGCGTCGTTGACGGTCGGATCGGCGCCCGCAACCATCGTTGCGGGCGCGAGGCGTTCCAGCAGGGCAAACATGACCTGCGCCGAGGCACGTGCGGCGAATCGTTTGTAGCGGTCGTCTTTTTCGGCGTCGGCATGGTCCATCACGCCTTTCGCGACGAGCCAGGGAAGTCCCCGATCGTCGGCGACGGTGGCGATGGTCGCCGCCTCCATCTCGATGGCGGTGATGCTGCGTACTCCCATGCGCCGCAACCGGTCCCACTCCGCAGGGTCGGTAATGACGGCGCTGCCGCTGGCCATGGGGGCGGTGAGCACGCGAAAAGGGAGGCGCTGCGGGCCCTCGACGTCGTCGTAGAGCCGTCGCTGCACAAGGTCGGATCCATCGCCGGTCAATTTGGGCTCGCCGTTCGACTCGCGCCGGATCAGACCTTGCGTCTCGAACTGTGCCAGGCGACGCGGCCACGTACCGCTCGGGAAATAGGCATCGCGTGCGGGGTGGCTGCGTGGGTGCTGCCCGCGGTGCAGCTGCTCGAGGAACCAGAGCAACGCCTCGTCGTCGCTGGGATCGCCATAGGCGGGCAGACCACGAGGGTCGAACTCCTGCGCGGCGCGCAGCCAGTGAAGGTCCAAAGAGAATTGCCGGTGATCCCCCTCGAACCCCGAGGCCGAATGCTTGCCCTCGTCCCATTCGAAGACGGGCGTGCCCACCACAACGTCACCCAGCGCCGCCCTCGCGGGGTCACCCGCGCACACGCCGCACATGGCCACGGCGGTCGGGTGGAGCCGGTCGGCCAATCTCGCGACGAACGATCCTGTCGTGCGTCCACCCATGTGCGTCGGCCGGGCCACCGCCACAGTGAACCGAAGTTTGCCGTCGATCCGGTACTCGCCCCACGAGTACGGCGAGCCGTCCACGTCGCGTTGTTGCCACCGAGAGACTCCTGGACCACCGGGGTCGGCGGCTGACGCGGCTCCCAGCGCCGCATCGAACTCCTCCCGCAACGCCGCCACTACCAGCACATCGACGTGTCCCATGGCTCCCCTCGGCCGGTCGGCGGTGTCGTCGCGGGCGGCCTGCCGCCGAGCCGCCGGAGGCACAGGCGCGTTCGGCAGCCAATGCTTGGGGCGAAGTTCCCAGTACGTGGAGAGGTCGCGTACGTTCCGGAACCGGCGGACCTCCCGATCTACCGCGGCTGTCCATGCCTCAGTGCCCCGGCCGCCGAAGGTGGTCCATCCCCATCTCTCCGTGTACAAGATCGCGCCGAGCCGCCTCAGCAATGCCGCGTCCTCGGGCAAGGACAGCCCCAAGAGCATCGCAACATCGGCCGCGGCCAGTACCGCCTGCCGATCTGGTTGGTCAGCCGGCGGATCGTAGTCTCGTTGCACGGCGGCTGCGTGGCGGACGACGGCCAGGAACAGATCGAGCTCTCGCCGGGCGCGTCCGGTCGCTGCAGCGCCCGCGGCCGTCAGCCCGATGGTTGTGGTCCCGGCGATAGAGATGGAACTGCCGGAGTTGACGCCGTGGAGCAGACCCGGCGGCATCTCGGGCAGCAGGCGGGCTGCATCAAGGTCATGCAGCCGGTAGAGATGTTGATCCAGCTCGTGGAAAGTGGGCCAGCGGCCGGCGCGCAACAGGAGAGCCCAGATCGCGTCAAGGACGATCCGCTGAGTAGCGTCGACCGGCTCGGGCATCGTCACGGCGCAATTGTCCGCCAGCCCGGCGCCCGCCGATCACCCAGGCCCGCTGAGTTCGTCAATCGCGGCGGCGGCGATGCAGCAGGGAGGCTATTTCGAGCTCGAACGGAAACGGTTCTTCGGACATCAGTGCCTGGCCGGCGCTCGCGACCGCGGCCGGGATGTAGTGATCGCCGGCCAGCCGCTCAAGGTGCAGTTCGACCGAATCCTGCGGCTGCTCGACTCGCAAGTACCAGCCGATCTCGGCCGCCGCGTACAACTGCGGCTTCAGCAATCGATCTGTCCCAGCGTTGCTCGGGGACACCACTTCGACAACGAGCTTGGCCTCGGCGGCCTCAACGGCATTTCCGACATCGTCGGTGTCGGCCACGACAATGTCGGGTTGCAAGATGCGCCCACTCGCCAGCCGAAGGTTCACATCTTGCAGAACCAAGAGCCCAGCTCGCTCAGCCGCATCATAGAGCCCTTTTGCCAGCAAGAACGCGATGTGCTGATGACGCTTGCTCGGCGCGGGGCTCACCCACAGGCTCCCATCGATCAGCTCGATCCGGCTCGCGGTCTCCCCGAGCGCGAAGTATTCGTCCTCGCTCCACGGCTCTGGGTGTTCCAGCATTGCCACGCTCATCGGATCGCCTCACCTCTCGGCGGATGCTGTCGTAAGCGTGCCATGCCAAGCCCTACCCGTGCGACAGTCCCCCGACATGGAGACCTTGTCGGGGGGCAACGTGTCATGAGACTATCCGCGTCGTCAAGCTATCGCCTCTAACCTGCGCTGGGCACAGCGGAACGCGTAGTCGTGACCGACTCGCCACGCGCAACCATCGCACCGTGGGGTGTCCGGGGGTCGCTCCCGGAGCCAGCATGGTGGGGCGGGCGGGACTCGAACCCGCGACCGAGGGATTATGAGTCCCCTGCTCTAACCCACTGAGCTACCGCCCCGTACCGGCGGCGATCCTATCCCGGCTGCTCAGCTCCGAGCTACCGATCTTCGCCGACGGCACGGTGAGCGGCTACTTTTCGTCGTCCTGCGGCTTCGCGTGGCCGGTGTCGTCCACCAGGTCCGGGGCCATGCTTCCGCCGTGGGCCTCCTGCGGCGGGTGTTCCTGCTTCGGGTCCTGCGGGCCTTGGGTGGTGGGTTCCTTGTTCTCGTCCATGGCCGGTGTCTACCCGGCCCGGCCTGTTTCAGGCGCGGCGCCTGAGGGGATGTGCCGGGCATGACCGATGTGCGTGCGCTCTCTTCCGACCGGTTCGAGCTCGGCGAGGGCAGCCGCTGGGTCGGTGATCAGGTCGTGCTGGTCGACATTCCGGCTGGGCGGCTTTTCGGTACGCCCACACCGACCGGTTCCGGGCCGCAGTCCCTGACCCAGCTGGCCCAACTCGACGTGCCGCTGGCTGCCGTGGCCCCCGTACGGGATGCGCCCGGAAGCTGGCTCGCCGCGGCCGGGACCGGTTTCTGGCTGCTGGAGCCCGCCGGGGTCCGGGAGCTTGCCGGCGCTGAGCCGGTCACCGGCAAGGAGTGGCGGATGAACGACGCCGTCGCCGATCCGGCCGGGCGGTTCTGGGCCGGCAGCATGGCCTGTGACCAGTCGCCGCAGGGCGGCGCGCTGTACCGCTTCGACCCGGACGGCAAGGTGCACACCGTTCTCACCGGGCTGACCATCGCCAACGGGCCCGCGATCACCGCTGACGGGCGGACCATGTTCCTCTCCGACACCCCGCTCGGGCTGGTGCAGCGTTTCGACGTCGACCCGGCCTCCGGGGAGCTCAGCGGGCGGCAGGACTTTGTTCAGCTCGACAAAGGCGAGGGCTCCCCTGACGGGCTCACCGTCGACGCCGACGGTTTCCTGTGGATGGCATGTTTCGGCGGGAGTGCGGTGCGGCGTTACCGGCCGGACGGGCAGCTGGATCGCGTCGTGTCCGTCCCGGCCCGGCAGCCGACCAGCGTGTGCCTGGCCGGTTCGCAGCTGGTTGTGACGAGCGGGCGGGGCGGCCTCGACGCGCCCGGGCCGGACGACGGCGCCGTCCTGGTCAC
>NZ_JBEZGQ010000076.1:0-16382 GCF_040650095.1 Actinoplanes sp. NPDC048791
GGCGTGGTCACCGGCCAGCGAACACTCGGCGGTGGCCTCGGCCTGGACCAGGACGGCCGAGCTGTCGACCTGGTCGTCGGTCAGCGCGAGCCGGTACCCGGTCGGGGTCCGGACGATGAGGCCGGCGCCGAGCTGCGACCGGGCCCGCGAGACGAGAATCTGCAACGCCTTGGCGGGATTCTCGGGCCGGTGGTCGGGCCAGATGCCCTCGATCAGCCGCCCGGTGCCGCAGCCGGTGCGCAGCTCACCGGCGAGCAGGGCGATGAGGGCCTGCAACCGGGGACCCACGATCTCCTGGTCACGGAAGGAAGTCCGGGACAGCAGGACCAGATCGGGGGCCACCGCCTCAGGGTAGCGACCGGTGCTCAGCGGCTGGGTGCGATGCCGGTGGATTCGCGGACGATCAGGCGGCCCGGCTCCCGGATCACGCCCGAGGTGGGGGTGCCGTCGAGGGCGGCGAACAAGTGCCGTACCGCCGATGCGCCCAGCTGTTCCAGGTTCAGGTCGACTGTGGTCAGCGGCGGGCGGCATTCCGCGGCGATGACCTCCCAGTTGTCGTAGCCGACCACCGCGATGTCGTCCGGGATCGATCGGCCCAGGTCGCGCAGGGCTTCCGTCACCCCGTACGCGATCTGGTCGCTGCCGCAGAAGATCGCGTCGACGTCCGGGTGGCCGGCGAGCAGCACCGTCGCCGCGTGCCGGCCCCAGCGCTGGGACCACTGGCCGAACATCGGTTCGCCGGCCAGGGGCAGGCCGGCCGCGTCGAGCACCTCGCGGGTCGCCGCCGCCCGGTCGCGGGCCGCGCGGTAGGTCGGGTCACCGGTGATGTGGGCGATCCGGCGGCGGCCCAGCGAGACCAGGTGTTCGGCGGCGAGCCGGGCGCCGCCCGCGTCGTCGGCCACGATGGACACGTCGTCCGGGTTGTCGGACTCGCAGAAGACGTAAACCACCGGCACCGGGATGTCCGCGGTCAGGGACGGGCGGATCTCGTTGGCGTCGCCGAGCACGATGAACCCGTCGACCTGGCGGGCCAGCAGAGTGCGGATGTAGTGCCGGCGGCGGATGGCGTCGCCGCGGGCGTCGCACAGCAGCACGCTCATCTGCTCGTTGCCCAGGGCGTTCTCCGCGCCGAGCAGGACCGGGATGGTGAAGCGGGCGGCGGAGAGCTCGTCGGTGAGCAGGCCGATGGTCCGGGTGTTGCCGGAGATCAGGCCGCGGGCCAGCACGTTGGGCTGGAACGAGAGCTCGTCGGCGGCCATGATGACGCGCTGCCGGGTCGCCGGGGCCACCTCGTCGCGGGCGTTCAGCGCCTTGGACGCGGTCGCCAGCGAGACCCCCGCGCGCTGGGCGACGTCGGACAACGTGACCCCGGACCGTCGCCGCGCCATGAACCGCCCCCCGAAAACTTTTCGTCAGCATAGCGACGGCGCGGCCCACCCGCCACGGCCGTTCGATAAGGAAACAAGCCAGAAATAGATCGTTGACAATGCGTGGGAGCGCTGCCACGCTTCCCGAAAAGGTTTTCGGAGTTTCGGAGCAACGCATGAGCGAAGCAGACACCGTGCCCTCCCGGGGTGGCCCTGTCGTGCCGTCACGGGGTGCCCTGCGGCCGGTTCCGCTGTCGTCCGTACGCCTCGCCGGGGGTTTCTGGGGTGAGCGCCAGGCGGTCAACAGCACCGCGACCCTGGCGCACTGCCGCTCCTGGATGGACCGGCTCGGCTGGACCGGCAACTTCACCGCCTCACCGTTCGGCCGCCGGGGCCGGGAGTTCGCCGACTCCGAGATCTACAAGCTCCTCGAGGCGCTGTGCTGGGACACCGACGAGCACCCCGCCGACCTCGGCTTTCTGACCAGCCTGCTCGCCCGGTCCCAGGCCGGCGACGGTTACCTGGGCACCGCGTACGGCCGGGAGGGTCAGGACGAGCGCTACAGCGACCTGACCTTCGGCCATGAGCTCTACTGCATCGGCCACCTGCTGCAGGCGGGCGTGGCCGCGGCTCGCACCGGCCGCGCGCCGCGGCTGGTCGAGGTCGCTCGGCGGGCCGCCGACCACGTCGTCGAGACCTTCGGGCCGGGCCGCAACGAGGGTGTCTGCGGGCATCCGGAAATCGAGACCGCGCTCGTCGAGCTGTACCGGGAGACCGGCGAGCGGCGCTACCTCGACCAGGCGAGCTGGTTCGTCGACCGGCGCGGGCAGCGCAGCCTGCCCGAGCACGAGTTCGGCTGGGCGTACTTCCAGGACGACGTCCCGGTGCGCCACGCCGAGGTGTTCCGCGGCCACGCGGTGCGCGCGCTCTATCTCGCGGCCGGCGCGGTCGACGTGGCCGTCGAGACCGGCGATGCCGACCTGCTGGCGGCCGTGCGGCGCCAGTTCGACCGTACGCTGGCCCGCCGCACCTACCTCACCGGCGGGATGGGCTCCCGGCACCTGGACGAGTCGTTCGGTGACGACTTCGTGCTGCCGGCCGACCGCGCGTACGCCGAGACCTGCGCCGGGGTCGCCACAGTCATGCTGGCCCACCGGCTGCTGCTGGCCACCGGCGACACCCGCTACGGCGACATCGTGGAACGGGTGCTCTACAACGTCGTCGCCGCCGCGGTCGCCGACGACGGGCGCGGCTTCTTCTACGCCAACACGTTGCACCAGCGCACCCGTACGGAAAACGTCCCGGCCGACCGTGAGCAGCTGCGCTTCGGCGGCGGGCCGCGGGCGCCGTGGTTCGAGGTCTCGTGCTGCCTGCCCAACCTCGCCCGGCTGCTGGCGAGCCTGGAGTCGTACCTGGTGACCAGCGACGACGGCGGGGTGCAGCTGCACCAGTACGCCGATCTCGATGTCTGCGCCGGCGGGCTGGACCTCGCCGTGCGGACCGGTTATCCGGACCACGGCGTGGTCGTGGTCCGGGTGGAGGCCGCCGAGGACCGCGAGCGGACGCTCACCCTGCGCGTCCCGGCCTGGGCGAGCGACGCCCGGGTGGTGGACCGGACGGGCAGCCGGCCCGTGCGGCCCGGCCCGGTCACGATCACCCGGCGGTTCACCGCCGGGGAGGAGATCTGCCTGGAACTGCCGCTGCGGCCGCGGTGGACCGCCGCCGACCCCCGGGTCGACGCGGTACGCGGATGCGTCGCGGTCGAGGTCGGTCCGCTGGTGATGTGCGCCGAGTCGGTCGACCTCGATCCGGGCGCCCAGCTGGACGACCTGCGCGTCGACACGACCGTGGCCCCGCAGGCCGACGCGGTCAAGGGCTGGTTCGCCGCACCCGATGACGCGGCCTGGCCGTACCAGGGGATCGGGGGCGGGCCCGGGGAAACGCGGACGCCGCGCCTGGTGCCGCTCGTGCCGTACCACCGCTGGGCCCGCCGCGGTCCCACCACGATGCGCGTCTGGCTGCCCACTACCCCTGCGTAGAACTGGAGGTGACGCGATGCCGTACGCCCGCTGGAGACCCGGACTGGCAGCCGCGCTGACCGTCGTCCTGACCACCACCGTTGCCACCGTGCTCGGCACCGCCTCCCCCGGCAGTGCGGCGCAGACGATCGGCTACCCCAGCTTCTCCGGCCCGGCGATCCCGGCGCCACCGGTCGGCCTCAGCACCGGTAACACCATGGCGGCCATCTTCGACGCGGAGAGCGGCGGCACCGACTACTGGATGGACCGGCTGCTGGCCCGCCAAGGCAACGACCCGGCGGGCACCTGGCTGATGAGCCGCGGCCGGGCCCTGTTCATGAAGACCCACAACCCGGGCACCCTGGGCTTCGGCGGCCAGGTCGCGTACTGGGAGAGCATCGACGACCGCAGCGCCTTCACGGTGACCGCGTCGCCCGGGACCTTCACCGAGCAGGTCGCGCAGCGCTGGCAGGCGCCCAGCCACTTCCGCAGCGTGCACACCAGTGGCTCGGTACGCATCAACCAGACGAAGTTCATCACCCAGCAGAACGTCGCGGTGGCCAACCTCGCCGTCACCAACACCGGCACCGCCGCCACCACCGTGCAGCTGCGCGTCACCTCGCCGTACGCGACCACGGCCGCCGGCACCGAGCTCACCGGTCAGGTCAACGCCCGCAACAACCTCACCACGCTGTATCCGCGGCTGTCCGGTGACGACTTCACGGTCACCGGAGGTGGGCTCTCCCGCTCGATCACCGTCGCCCCCGGCGCCACGGTCACCACCAAGGTGCAGCTGGGCTTCGTGACCTCGGAGATCCCGGAGTCGCTGACCGAGTACACCGCGTACCGGGGCTTCTCCCCGGCCACCGCGTTCGCCACCCAGACGCGGGAGTACAACCGGTGGTGGGCGCAGAACGTGCCCTACCTGGACGTGCCCGAGCCGGCCATCAAGAAGAACATCTACTACCGCTGGTGGCTGATGCGCTTCAACCACCTCGACGCCGACATCCCCGGGCAGGACTTCCAGTTCCCGACGTCGGTCGAGGGCGCGCTGGGTTACAACAACGCCATCGTGCTGACCCAGCCGATGCACATCGACGACCTGAAGTACCTGCGTGACCCGGTCTACGCGTACGGGCCGTGGGTCTCCGTCGGGCAGGTGTCCAAGGGTGGGCGCTTCGTCGACAACCCGGGCGACCCGGAGAACTGGTCCAACAGCTACACCCAGTACATCTCCGAGGCGGCGTGGCGGTCGTACCAGATCCACGGCGGGCAGCCGGCCATCGCCGGCAACCTCGCCCGCTACGCCGAGGGCGACGTCAAGGACCAGCTGTCCTTCTACGACCACGACCGCAACGGCCTGATCGAGTACGACTGGGGCGCGCTGACCGGTAACGACGCCGACGCGGTGTCCTTCCACTGGCGCGCTGGTCAGCTCGACCGCACCGAGTCGGCGTACGTCTACAGCAATGCGCTGGCCGCCGCGCAGGCGTACGAGGCGACAGGCAACACCGCCAAGGCCGCGGAGATGCGCCAGCTGGCCGAACGGGTCCGCGCCGCGATCGTCGGCGTGCTGTGGAATCCGAGCCGTCAGCTGTTCGAGCACCGGCACGTCGCCACCAACACCCACGTGCCGTGGAAAGAGATCAACAACTACTACCCGTTCTCGGTCGGCGCCATCCCGAACACCGACCAGTACAAGCAGGCGCTGCGGCTGTTCGCCGACCCGGCCGAGTACCCGATCTTCCCGTTCTTCACCGCGAACCAGCGCGACAAGGCGGCCGCCGCCGCGGCCGGCCAGCCCGGGAGCAACAACTTCTCCACCATCAATTCCACCGTGCAGTTCCGGCTCTACTCCTCGGTGCTGCGCAATTACCCGAACCAGTGGATGACCGCCGAGGACTACAAGAAGCTGCTGTACTGGAACGCCTGGTCGCAGTACGTCGGCGGGGACACCCGGTGGCCGGACGCCAACGAGTTCTGGGCCAATTGGAACGCCGGCACCCGGAGCATCGACTACCGGTCCTGGATCCACCACAACATCCTGGGCAGCAGCAACTGGACGGTCATCGAGGACGTCATGGGGCTGCGCCCGCGCAACGACAACCAGGTCGAGCTGAGCCCGATCGGCATCGGCTGGTCGCACTTCGCGGCCAACAACCTGCGCTACCGCAACGCCGACCTGTCGGTGGTCTGGGACGACCCGGCCGACGGCATCACCCGCTACCCCGGCATACCGCAGGGCTACTCGGTCTTCCTCAACGGCACCCGGGCGTTCACCGTCGACCGGCTCACCCGTGTGCTGTACAACCCGGCCACCGGCGCGGTCACCCTGCCCGCGGGCGGCTCGGTCACCTTCAGCACCGCGGTCGGCGGGATCCAGTCCCCGACCCAGGTCGTGCAGAACAGCGCCCGCATGGTCGACATGTTCGCCAAGGCCGGCACCGACCTGACCTCGGCCCGGCCCAACTACGCCCGCGGCGCGACGACCACCGCGTCCTACACCGCCGCCGGCACCTCCGGATCCGCCGCGGTCGACGGGTATCCGATCAACGAACCGATCTGGGGCACCTACGGCTCACCCAACGGTACGGACACGCTTGAGGTGAACCTCAATCAGAACCGCCGGATCGACGAGCTGCGGCTGTACTTCCGCAACGACCGGGCCACCAACCGCTACCGGCAGCCGTCGGCGTACCAGGTGCAGTACTTCAACGGCACTGCCTGGGTCGCCGTCTCCTCGGCGGTACGCACGCCGGACACACCGCGGGCGAACTACAACCGGGTCCGCTTCGCCGCGGTCGACACCCAGCGGGTGCGGGTGCAGGTCACCCACGCGTCCGGCTTCCGGACCGGACTGACCGAACTGCAGGTGTACGGCCCGTAACCGAGCCCGCGGGGAGGATGTGCCCGGCATCCTCCCCGCGCCCCCTTCCCCCGCACGTCACGCGCCACCGATCAGGAGGACTGCTTTGAGACGCTGGTTGAGCGGCATCGTCGCCGCGACCTTGGTGGCCGGGTCGGCCGCCTGCGGCGGCGACAGCCCGGACGACAACACCGCCGGTACGGACTCCGGCGCCACCATCACCCTGTGGACGCGGGCCGCCACCGAGTCGGTGTCGAAGGCGTACGCCGAGACGTACAACGCCACGCACAAGAACAAGGTCGAGGTCACCGCCTATCCGAACGAGGAGTACCCGGCGAAGCTGGCCTCCGCCGCCGGAGCCCGGTCGCTGCCCGACCTGTTCGCCTCCGACGTGGTGTTCGCACCGCAGTACGCCTCGCAGGGCCTGTGGCTGGACCTGACCGAGCGGTTCGGCGCGCTCCCCGTCAAGGACAAGGTCTCCCCGGCCCACGTCCGCAACGGCACTTGGAAGGACAAGAACTACGCCGTCCCGCACACCATCGACATGTCGGTGCTGCTCTACAACAAGGACCTCTACAAGAAGGCCGGGCTGGACCCGGAGAAGCCGCCGACCACGCTGACCGAGTTCGCCGAGCAGGCCCGCGCCGTGGACAAGCTCGGCGGCGGCGTCAACGGCACCTACTTCGGCGGCAACTGCGGTGGCTGCAACGTGTTCACCCTCTGGCCCTCGGTCTGGGCCGCCGGCGGGGACGTGATGAACGCCGACGGCACCGAGAGCACCATCAACTCCCCCGCCATGGCGGAGGTCTTCGCCCTCTACCGCAGCCTGTACGAGGACGGTGTGGCCGCCCCGGCGTCCAAGGACGAGGCCGGGCCCACCTGGCTCGGTGCGCTGCAGAGCGGCAAGGTCGGCATCGCCCCCGCGCCGTCGGTCTGGCTCGGCATCATCGAGGAGAAGACCGACTTCGAGCTGGGCGTCGCGCCGATCAGCGGCATCAACGGCGGCGAGTCCACGTTCGTCGGCGGTGACTCGATCGGCATCGGCGCCACCACGAACAACGCGGACGCCGCCTGGGACTTCCTGGCCTGGACCCTGGGTGACGAAGCTCAGGTCGAGGTGATCGCGAAGAGCAAGGGCGTACCGGTACGCACCGACCTGGCCACCAACAAGTACTCGTCGGCCGACCCCCGGATCGTCACCGTCAACAGCCTGATGGCCAAGGGCAAGACGCCGTACGCGAAGAACTTCAACGCCACCTACAACGACCCGCAGAGCCCCTGGATCACCACGTTCCGCGGGGCGCTGTTCGGCGACGCCGGCAAGTCCCTCGGCGAGGGTGCCGCCGCACTGACCGCTTCGCTGAAGAAGTAGGAACCCGATGGTGACCATGCTCAGGCGGCCGCGGGCGGAGGTGCCCGTACCGGTGCCACCGGCCCGCCGTCCGTCCCGGCGCCGTGCGTGGCTGGGTGCGGCCTATGCCGCGCCCACCGCGCTCGTGGTCACCCTGCTGTTCCTGGTCCCGCTGGGTCTGGTCGTCTGGATGTCGCTGCATCACTGGCCGCTGCTGGGTGAGCCCGAGTTCAACGCGCCGGCCAACTACACCGCGATGACCGGGGACGCCCTGGTACGCAGCGCGGTGTGGTTCACCCTCAAGTACACCGTCGTGGTGACCGTGCTGCTGTTCATGCTGGCCTTCGGACTGGCTCTGCTGGTGCAGCGCGCCCGGCCCGGCGCGGGCTTCTTCCGGACAGCCTTCTTCCTGCCCGCCGCGGTCGGTTTCGCCAGCGCGTCGCTGCTGTTCCTGGGCCTGCTGAGCGACGAGATCGGGCCGGTCAACGACGCGCTGGCCGCGACCGGGCTGCTCGACGGCTACGTGTCGTGGACCAGCGGAAGCGCGAACACGGCGCTGGGCTCGGCGATCCTGCTGGTGCTGTGGCGTTTCGCCGGCTTCAACATGCTGATCCTGCTGACCGGGCTGCAGGCCATCCCGCTGGAGGTCTACGAGGCCGCGCGGATGGACGGGGCCGGCCGGCTGCAGATCTTCCGCCGGATCACCCTGCCGCTCATGCGTCCGACCATCGCCCTGGTGCTCACGCTGATGGTCACCGGCTCGCTGCTGGCGTTCGACCAGTTCTGGATCCTCACCCGCGGCGGGCCGGACAACAGCACCACCTCGCTGGTGATGGTCATCTACCGGGCCGCGTTCATCGACCTCGACCTCGGCTCGGCGGCGGCCGTCTCGGTGGCCCTGCTGGGCGTGCTCGTCCTGGTCAGCCTCGTCCAGCTCGGCGTGCTGCGCCGCCGGTCCCGTCAGGAGTCAGCGTGAAGCTCGCCCGTACCGGCTACTACAGCACCGGCGCCGCGCTGGCCGTACTGTTCCTGTTCCCGCTGCTGTGGAGCGCGTACGCCTCGGTGCGTACCCCCAGTGGTTTCGGTCTGGAGAACTACGCCCGGCTGTTCACCGCCGACGGCGGGATCCGGCCGCACCACGTGCTCAACAGCGTCGTGGTCTGCCTGCTCACCGTGGGCGGGACACTGCTGATCTCGACGCTGGGCGGGTACGCCTTCGGCCGCTTCGACTTCCCCGGCAAGAACGCGCTGTTCCTGGTGACGCTGGCGATCCTGATGGTCCCGTACGCCACCATCCTGATCGCCCTCTACGTGCTGCTCGGCTGGGTCGGGCTGGCCGACTCGCTGCTCGGGCTGAGCCTGGTGCTCATCATGTTCCAGCTGCCGTTCGCCATCTTCATGATGCGCAACTCCTTCGAGGCGGTCCCCAAGGAGCTGGAGGAGTCGGCGCTGGTCGACGGCTGCGGCAGCGTCGGGGTCCTGCTGCGGGTCATGGTGCATGCCGTACGCCCGGGGATCGTCACCGTGTCGCTGTTCGCGTTCCTGGCCTCGTGGAGCGAGTTCTTCGCCCCGCTGATCATGCTCAACTCCACCGACCGGTTCACGCTGATGCTCGCCGTGGTCAACATGCGGACCGCGAGCTTCGGGGCCATCGACTACGCCGCGCTGGAGGCCGGCGTGACCGTCATGGCGGTGCCGTGCCTGGTGCTCTTCGTCCTGCTGCAGCGCAGTTACGTGCGCGGCTTCATGTCCGGCGCGCTGAAGGGGTGATGCCGACCCGTCCGTAAGGCCGCCGTGCACGACCGGGCCGTCCACGGTGGCGTGTCGACCACACGAAAGGACCCCCCATGTCCATCCCCGTCCCGGTCTCCCGCCGGACGCCCCTCCGTCACTCCCCTCCCCTGGTTCTGCTGCTGTCCCTGGCCCTGGTGTTCGTGCCGATCGCGATGCTGCCGGCGCAGGCCGCCAACCCGATCGTCACCTCGGTCTACACCGCCGACCCGGCACCGCTGGTGGTCGGCGACACGATGTACATCTACGCCGGTCGCGACGAGGCGCCGACCGGCACGGACGCCTTCGTCATGCGCGAATGGCGCGTGCTGTCCTCCCCGGACGCGGCGACCTGGACCGACAACGGCCCGCGGGCCTCCGTCGCGACCTTCCCGTGGGCCGGTGCCGACGCCTGGGCCGGCGAGGTGGAGCCGCGCAACGGCCGCTACTACTGGTACACCTCCGTCAACGGCAACGGTCCCGGCTGGATGAACATCGGCGTCGCCGTGGGCGACAGCCCGCTCGGCCCGTTCACCGACGCCAAGGGCGGCCCGCTGATCAGCGACAGCACCGCCAACTCGTCCGGGCTCAACATCGACCCGACCGTGTTCGTCGACGACGACGGCCAGGCCTACCTGTACTGGGGCGGCTACTGGAGCCCGCGGATGGTCAAGCTGGCCGCCAACATGGTCGACACCGTCGGCGCGGTCCAGACCCCGGTGGGGCTCACCGACTACTGGGAAGCGCCGTTCCTGTTCAAGCGCAACGGCCTCTACTACATGATCTACGCCGCCAACGACACCAACGGCTGCGTCACCTCGTCGAGCTACGCCTGCCAGCGCTACGCCACCGCGACGAGCCCGATGGGACCGTGGACGCACCGCGGCGTGGTCCTCGGCCAGGTGTCGTCGACCACCAACCACGCCGGGGTCGTGCAGTTCCACGGCCAGTGGTACATGGTCTACCACAACGCGAACGCGCCCGGCGGGGGCAACTTCCGGCGCTCGGTCGCCGTCGACCGGATGACCTTCAACGCCGACGGCACCATCCAGCGGGTCGTGCAGACCACCACCGGCCCGCCGCCCAACCCGGGCGGCACGACGCCGCCGCCCGGCCCGGGGACGAACCACGCGCTGACCGCGACCCCCTCCACCTCGTACGTCTCACCGTGGGAGAACCTCGCGGCGATCAACGACGGGTTCACCCCCACCGGCTCCGCCGACCGGACCCACCCGGTGTACGGCAACTGGCCGGAGCAGGGCACGCAGTGGGTCCAGTACGACTGGGCGGCCCCGGTGACCCTGCGCGGGGCGAGCGCCTACTGGTTCGACGACAACCAGGGCATCGACCTGCCCGCGTCGTGCCAGGTGCAGTACTGGACCGGGAGCGCCTGGGCGAACGTACCGGGCGGATCGGCTTGTGGAGTGGCCGCCGGAACGGCGAACACGGTCACCTTCGATCAGGTTTCCACGACCCGGCTCCGGCTGACCTTCACCTCAAGAACGGGCTTCTCCACCGGCCTGCTCGAATTCCGCGCCTTCTCCTGACAGCGGCGCCCAGAGAGGAAAGATCCCATGAGACTTCGACGCCTTGCCACCCTGACCGCCACGCTGGTGGTCCTGCTCGGCTCGCCCGTCGCGGCCCAGGCCGCTCCCGCGGACTGGAGTCCGCCGGCCAACCTCGTCACCCCGCTCAACCAGGTCTGGCAGCACCAGGAGCAGACGTACGGCAACCTGTACGGCTTCCGCAACTACGGCTGGGACCAGATCATGGCCAACCGCGGCAGCATCAACTACTGCGTGCGCTGGGACTCCAGTGCCCCGGTCACTGCCGCGCTGCGCGACCGCATCCACGCCTCCCTCGCCCGCCAGTTCAAGAAGTGGATGGACGTGATGGCCGGTCACAACGGCTGGCCGTACCAGGAGGTCCCGCTCAAGGTGGTCGGGTGGGCGGTCCGCGACCGCTCGACGCTGCAATGGTCGGACTCGTCGGTAGACATCTACGTCAACAACATCCGGGAGAACGCGCCGCAGTGCTCCGAGCCGTGCGGCCGCTTCTTCAACCAGTCGGGCAACTATCCGAACTGCCCCGGCGGCGCCGCCCGCCATTACGACATGTCGCTGTGGCTCACCGCCGGCATGAACGGCGGCGCGGGCGGTGACTGGGGCCAGCGCATCGGCAGCGAGTACTTCGTCGGCGCGCTGGACGCGGACAACATCCACATCCTGCTGCACGAGATAGGGCACAGCTTCGGGCTCGACGACTTCTACGACTGGACCCCGACCGGGGTCGGTGGCTTCCTGATGAAGGCGGGCAGCGCGACCCGGATCACCGACTTCGACGCGTGGATGTTCCGCGACTGGTGGCGGCACCTGAAGAACCGCTATGGCTATGCCCCCACGGCCCGGAAGGCGGGCTGACGGGTGCGCCTGTCCACAACCCTGAAAGGCTGGCGCCGGCGGCTGATCCTCGCCGGGGCGGTCACCGTGCTGGCCGTCGTACCGCTGGCAGTTCCGCAGCTGATCGCCACCGCGTCGGCGGCGGCCAAGACGACCTGGATCCCGGCCCGCTGGGCCAGCACCGGGGAGGTGCCCTGGGTGGCCGAGCGGACCAAGGAATCGGCCAACTTCATCCTGTTGTGGGGCGACCGGTCGGGCACCGACCCGAAGAGCGCCCCCTCGCAGTACCGCTTCGATCCGGACAACATCCTGGCCCAGCTGGAGAGCCTGTACTCGTTCTACGTGAACACGATGAAGTTCACGCCCGAGCAGGGCCTGCTGGCCCAGTACAAGATCAATGTCATCATCACCACCACCTGGTCCAACGCCCCGCTGGACGCGTGGGCCACCGGCGGCTCGACCGACGGCAAGGTGGGCGTCATCAACATCGCCCCCGGCGCGGCGGCGCCCGGGTCGTGGGGGCTGGCCCACGAGCTCGGGCACGTCTTCCAGAACTACACGTTCCTGGGCCGCTCGGGCGTCGGCTTCACCGACCCGTCGGCCGGGACGTTCTGGGAGGCCACCGCGGAGTTCATGGCCATGCAGGTCTACCCGAAGACAGCCGCGGGCGACCTGACCCGCTTCCTGCGCACCGAGAACCTGGCGTACAGCTCCAGCCGGCACCACTACGGCGCCTGGATGCTGCTGCAGTACATCAAGGACCGGGACGGGCTCGCCATGGTGAACCGGATCTGGAACGAGGCCCGCAACACCGAGCATCCGCTGGAGACGTACCGCCGGCTGGCCGGCATCGACCAGGCCGAGCTGAACCGGCGGCTGGGCGAGTACGCCCAGCACAACGTCACCTGGGACTACAGCAACCGGGCCGACGTGCTGCCGTTCATCAACCGGCTGTACCCGTTCATCACCGCGTACAACGGGGTCGCGGTCGAGCCGGTGGACCAGGCGGCGGGGCACTACCGGATCCCGGACGCGATCGCCCCGTCCGACTACGGCTACAACAAGATCCGGCTGGTGCCGGCCACCGACGGCGGCCTGATCCGGCTGCGCCTCAAGGGCCACGCGGAGAACAGCGCCGCGCAGCCCGGCTGGACGTACGGCTTCGTCGCCGTGCGCGACGGCGTCCCCCGCTACGCGCCGCTGACCAGCAGTGCGGACGGGCAGATCGCGTTCCAGACCCAGCCCGGCGAGCGGGAGGTCTACCTCGTCGTCACCGGCACCCCCGGCGCGGTGCACCACTACGGATTCCTGGACGGCTACACCAAGAACCACCGGTACGCGTACGAGTTCCGGCTGGCCGGTGCGGCACCGTTCGGCTACGAGCCCGGCCACGTCAAGCCGGCCGCGCCCGGTGGAGGTCGCTGGCACTCCAACGGCGGCGGCTGGGTGGACTCCCGTGCCACGGTCGCGGCCAGCGCTTACGTCGGGCCCCGCGCGGCGGTGTACGGCAACAGCACCGTCTCGGGCAACGCCCGCATCGAAGACCTGGCCTGGGTCAACAGCGGCGCGACGGTGACCGGCAACGCGGTGGTGAAGAACAACGCACTGGTGCAGGGCGGCGCGAACCTGTCCGGCACCGTGATCATCGGCGGTGACGCGGAACCGTCGACCGCCTGCTCGTCGGGCACGTACCTGCTGTTCAACCCCGACCGAGGATGCGACGGCCGGGGTGGTGAGGTTGACGTCAACCCGACGCACGGGACGTTCCGTACCGAAGAGCTGGCTCTCACCGGGAGCGAGCCGCCGCCTTCTCCGACGGTTCCTTCTCCGACGCCCTCCCCCACGGTGCCCGCGGGTGCCGGGTGCGCGGCGACCTACCGGCTCGCCGGGCAGTGGCAGGGCGGGTTCCAGGCCGAGGTGACCGTGACGGCCGGCCCGGCGGCGATCACCGGGTGGCAGGTCGGCGGGGCTGTCGCCGCAGGTCAGACCCTCACCCAGATCTGGGGCGGCACAGCCACCGGATCGGGCACGGCGAGCGTGATCCGCAACGCCGCCTACAACGGTGCTCTGGCCGCGGGGGCCGGCACCACGCTGGGCTTCATCGGCACGGGTACGCCGGTGACGCCCACACTCAGCTGCTCAACCGGGTAGCGGTCACCACAGCAGGCATCGGGGTCGTACTCCCACGGCGGCCCCGATGCCCCGGCCCGGACCAGATCCCCGGCCGGACCACGTCCCCCGGCCCGACCACATACCCCGGCCCGGACCACATCCCCCGGTCCGGGCCGGTCCTCTGCCCGCCACCTGAACAGATCCTCGGCCAGGCCCCGCTGCCCTCGGCCTGGCCACGCCCGTGCCAGATCCCCCCTCCCGGGTCTCGTGAACACCCCGGCAGCCAGGTGACACTGGCTAAGATCGGGATCGTCCGATCCGGAACGAGTCGACCCGATGGAGGTTGGATGACGTCGGCCCGCCCGGCGCCCCCGATCCACGCCACGCTCGCCGATGCGGCCACCGCACAGCTGCATGAGGCGATTCTCGTCGGGGAGTTCGAGGGCGGTGCCGCGCTGCGCCTCACCGACCTCGCGACCAGCATGGGCATGAGCATGATGCCGGTGCGGGAGGCGATCCGCCGGCTCGAGGCGCTCGGCCTGGTCGAGGTGATCCCGCACAAGGGCGCGTGGGTGCGCGAGCTGACCATCGAGGATGCCCACGACACGCACGACATGCGGATGCTGCTGGAGATCACCGCGATCGAGCGGGCCGCCGCGCGGTTCACCGAGGAGGACGCCGACCGGGCCCGGGCCTACCTGGAGCGCAACGTCCGCGCGCTCGAGCTCGGCGATCAGGCCGCCGCCCGGCAGGCCCACACCGACTACCACTTCGCCATGTACGCCGCGGCCCAGTCCCGCTGGCTCCTGCGCGCGCTCGAGCCGGTGTGGCAGAACGGCGAGAGGTACCGTTTCGCGGGCACCCGGTCCCCCGGCGCCCGCGAGCGGATCCTGCGGGAGCACGAGGCGATCCTCGCGGCCTGCGTGGCCCATGATCCGGCCGCTGCGGCGGCGGCGCTGCGCGAGCACATCACCAACGCCCACGCCCGGGTCATCGAGAAGATGACCAAGCAGAACGACGGCGGCCGACCGCCCGGCTGAGCGGCCGGACAACCGTCGCGGGGTCCGTCTCCGGGTCGGGCTCGACGAGGGTCGGGTCCCGCAGGGACAGGCGGGTGGCCGGCGCAGCGACGGTAGGCATCTTCATCGGCCGGCCGTCGTCGGGAATCCACCGGGCCGCCGGTTGTACAACTCCCACTTCCGCAGGTGGTGCTGCTCGCGCCCGGCGGCAGGTGCCGGCGCCTCAGCTCACCGCGAGGTAGACGAGTGCGCCGATCACGCCGACGAACACCACGAGCAGCCCGCCGACGAGCAGCATCTCGCGGGCGGCGCCCCGATCGTCGTCGTCCGTCATCCCGCGTCCTCCGTTGTTTGATATTTGATAAGACCGCACGATCATAGATCGAGACATGGACATCGCCCGCAGCAGCGTCCCCCATTCGGGGTCATCACCACGCACCGAAGTCGGGCCCTGACGTAAGGCTGAGCAAGCCGGCACGTGGGTTCGCGGACATGCGCGAGGAGTAGCGGCTGTCGCAGCCCGCGCTGATCGGCGGGGCCGACCCCGGCCCAGCGGAACGGCCGAAGTCCGTCGGCCGGGCCATCTGGGGCGGTCGGTGCAGCCAGCCCGGCAGCGGAAGGGTCCGGTAGGTCGTGAGGCCGGCCATCCAGGCCGGCCGGTGCGGCCGGCCCCGGGCACAGCACAACGTCCGCCAACTCCGTAAACCCGGCCGTCCAGGCCGGCCGGTGCGACCAGGCCCGGGCACAGCAGAACGTCCGCCAACTCCGCAAGCCCGACCATCCAGGCCGATCGGTGCGACTGGTTGCAGGACCAGCGCACCACCCGCGTCCCGGCCCGCGGGCGAGAGCGCAACGCCCGCCTATCGCGCGAGCGGAGGCCGCACCCGGAACGAGGCGTCGTCGCGGAACCCCACGGTGCCGTCGGACTGGTCCACCCAGATCTGGCCGTCGCGGTGGCGCACGAACCAGCCCGGATAGTTCGACGCTTCCAGCAACACAGTGCCCGGCGTCGCACCGGGGCGCGTGCAGAACGTGGCGTCGCCGCGGAACAGCTCCGTCCCCTGGTTGGGGCTCAGCTGGACGCGCCATGAGGCGTGGCGGAGGAAGCGGCCGTCGGCGTACCGGAATGAGAAGCAGTTGATGTCCGCGAGGCCCTCGATCGCGCTGAAGGTGGCGCGGGCGCGGGTGGCGCCGTCGGTGCCCGGGACGAGGACGCCGAGGCCTGCCTCGGTCGCGACGTACCGGCCGGCGGAGTTTCCCGCCTCCAGCGACAGCGGGCCGAGAGCGACCGTGTCGGTGTTGGTGGCCGACGGCCCGGCGGATGTCGGTGCGGGTCTTGTCGGCGCGGCGGTCGCGCGCGTGGTCGTCGGCGTGGGGGCGGGGGCGACGGGCGGCCGAGCTGTCGTCCGGGTCGGTTCCGCGATCACCCGCGGGGCGGGCGGCGGCGGCGGCGGGATCAATTGCACGGTCGTGACCGTCG